>NZ_JBFROW010000018.1:0-75067 GCF_041471665.1 Vibrio sp. 10N.261.51.F11
GACTGACCATTGGCCAAATGATTAAATGCGGGATCAGTGGCATCAACAATTAACGTATGCCCATCAGTATCTAAGGTGATGCCTGCGGGGATTTTCCCTGCCTGAGGTTGACCATCGATGGCATATTCAAGGTGGCTGATGGTTAAAGCGTCGCCCTCTTTATCTGTGGCGCCTACTAGCAGATTGAGGGTGTGATGATTATCGGCCCCCTCACTGACACTGTCGGTTAAAGGTGTCACATCAGGGTTGTCGTTAACCGCAGCTAAGTTGGTGGTTGCACCTGTATGTGTAATACCACCGTGGGCATCCTTAACGTCATAGCTAAAGTGTACATCGCCGTTATAGTCTTTTTCTGGGGTAAAGGTAAACGTGCCATCGGCATTGTTTAGAATGGATCCATGGTCAGCATGCAGGTTTTCAATGGTTAGTTTACCGGCGTCATTGGCATCCACATCGACGGTATTCGCTAACAGTTGCGCGGTGGTTAAGGTTTGGCGTGTATCTTCACTGCCATTTGCAAGCACCACTTCAGATGAACAGTAAGGTCTGTCGTTACTGCCGTGAATGGTGATGACAATATCGTGTGTTGTACCATCTTTTGAATGGACTGTAATCGTATCGGTTAAGCTTTGCCCTTCACCAAGTTGGTCAATTGCAGTGCCACGCGTTGTGGGTCTAGCACCTATACCTGATAGATGCCCGGCATCGGCGTGATAATGCCATGTACCGTCATTTTGTAGAATCAGATCTCCATAGGTACCGTGGTAGTCGTAACCATTGCTACCTTGCTTTTCAAAAATAGACTCACCCGTATCAGGGTCTGTAATGGTTAGCTTGCCATCCGCATAGAGTGTTGTATTGCCAAGTGTGGCGATGCCAGGTTGGGCATAGTCGGGAGACATGTTAACGCCAGCAGTATTTTCAGATATAGAGGCAGTATCAACGCCGCCAATAATAGCCGCATTATTTGTCCCATTGACGGTAATAGTAACTTGATGTGGCGTGCCATCGGCAGAATGAACGGTGATGATGTCAGTGGTTTTTGAACCTTGCTCTAACGCTTGCACGGTTGGGTTTGTATTGTCTAAATCATAGGTCCAATCACCGTTATCTTTAAGATGTAGGGTACCTAATTGACCTGCGATATCGGTATTTGAGAAGTGCGCTTCGCCTGTATCGGTATCAGTAATAGTCAGAGTCCCAGACGTTTGTAATTGCGACTCTTCCGTTACCGCACCAGAGTTAGTGCCTGCAATCACAGCTTTGTCATTAGTCCCATTTACAGTAACAGTGATTTGATGTGGCGTGCCATCGGCGGAGTGAACGGTGATAGTGTCCGTCGCCGATTTACCTTGGGCTAACGCTTGCACGGTTGGATTGTTATTATCTAAATCATAGGTCCAATCACCGTTATCTTTAAGATGTAGGGTGCCTAATTGACCAACAATATCGCTATCAGAGAAGTGGGCTTCACCTGTGTCTGTGTCACTAATAGTTAATGTGCCAAATGTGGTTAATACCGTTTCTTCAGTCACTTGACCCGTATTAGTGCCTGCAATCACCGCACTGTCATTAGTGCCATTGATGGTAATAGTAACTTGATGTGGCGTGCCATCGGCAGAGTGAACGGTGATGCTGTCGGTTGCCGTTTTGCCTTGCGCTAACGCTTGCACGGTCGGATTTTGATTGTCTAAATCGTAGGTCCAATCACCGTTATCTTTAAGATGTAGGGTACCTAATGAACCAACAATGTCTGTATTCGAGAAGTGATCTTCGCCTTTATCGGTATCTGTAATAGTCAGAGTCCCAGACGTTTGTAATTGCGACTCTTCAGTTACCGCACCAGAGTTAGTGCCTGCAATCACCGCAGTGTCGTTAGTGCCATTCACGGTAATAGTAACTTGATGTGGCGTGCCATCGGCAGAGTGAACGGTGATAGTGTCCGTCGCCGTTTTACCTTGCGCTAGTGCTTGAACTGCCGTGTTTTTGTTATCTAAATCGTAGGTCCAATTACCGTTATCTTTAAGATGTAGGGTGCCTAATTGACCTGCGATATCGGTATTCGAGAAGTGATCTTCGCCTTTATCGGTATCTGTAATAGTCAGAGTCCCAGACGTTTTCAGTTGCGACTCTTCAGTTACCGCCCCTGAATTTGTACCTGAAATAACAGCAGTATCATTAGTGCCATTAACGGTAATAGTGACTTGATGTGGTGTGCCATCGGCAGAGTGAACAGTGACGATGTCTGTCGCAGTTGAACCTTGGCCAAGTCTTTGAACTACTGGGTTATTGTTGTCTAAACTGTATGTCCACGCACCGTCTTTGGTGATGCTTAGCGTACCGAAATTGCTAGTTACTTGTGATGCCTGAAAATGATCTTCTCCAAGATCTGAATCTGTTACCGAAAGCTGCCCTTGAACTTGTGTCGTTAAATCTTCAGTTAACGTGCCAGCATCCACACCTGTGATAACGGCGTTGTCGTCGTTCCCGCCGATCGTCATATCGATCGTTTGCGGTGTGCCATCTTTGGTGTGAATTGTGAAACTTTCATGCAGTGAAGTGGCTGCGGTTAAAGCTTGAACATTAGAGAGCGAGTTATCAACTTGATACTGCCAATGTCCATCAGCATCGATAGTTAATGAACCATATTTACCTGAGATAACTTCCGGCGTAACCGAACTTTCATTTTGGTCAGGGTCTATGACATCGATTTTGCCGTTCGCATGTAACAAGCCTTGTGAATCAATATTGTGATCTTCTGTTACCACACCTGTTAAGTCTCCAGAAATATTTGGCGTGTCTTGCTTACCTGTTACCGGTATCTGAACAATGATGCTCGAGCCGTTAGATAGATGTAACGCAAAATGATCAGTACTTGGTTGGTGCTGGTTTAACAGGATGTATTGAGGAGAATTTGGATTCAATACGAATGTGTATTGACCATTTGCATCAACATGAAGCTCTCCGTAGGTACCTTTTATGACTTCTGGCATAAAGGTGACGGGTAAAGCGGGTGTCGTCGGCGCATTTGAATGAGTCGGCTGACCGTTACTTCCTGAGGAGATAGTCGGCATCGATACCGAAGGAATGTAATGGACTTGCGGGTGAGAAAGCGTCGACAAATGATGAGAAGGAACCAAGTTAGAGCTCGAGCCATGGTCGTCGCTGACATCTTTTTCTGTCACGTTATTTACGGGTAGCTGATCTACGGTATCGCCCGAGCTGTCTGCACCCTGGGCAGACGCGTGTTTAGCCAATGATGGCAGTATCATCATGAGTGATTGAAAAAGTGGGATATTAACTTTTAGGTGTGAATGCAGTCTGAGCTTCTTTTTTTGTGTTGGTTTCTTTTGTTCTAGCTCGTTACTTTTCTTATTTTTGATTTCTGTATTTTTCTTGTTTGCTTCGACGTTTTTTTTGTTAGCCATTTTTCTCATCCGTGAATCGTGGTTGCACTATTTTAAGTAAAATACACAGATAGAGGTTTCGCTAGCTAATTGGATAATTTTTAAAGAAAAAACTGCAAAGTCGAAGAATTATCTCATTTTGATGAAAGAGAGGATGAATACTTTTTCAACGGTCAGGTAAATATCGGCACAATGGCATTGACCTTACCCTAAGGGGAACGTTTATAGTTGCGTTGTAAATTCAAAGGTAAACTATGACAAACACATTCCGAAAAACTTGGATTATTGTTTTCAGCATCATTGCGATGTTGATGTCTAGCTATGCCTCAAGCTCCTCAGCCTTGATGACTGAAGTAATGATGATGGAAATGGGGTCGAGCAAGTCGGCTTGTTACCACAGCGATACTTCGGTTAATGATTCAATGGCAGGGTGTCATGTGATGAGTGAAGAAGTACACGCTGAAGACTCTAACATGAGTGCCCATGCTTTGATGGCTCAATTCGATATGTCTTCAATGAGCGAAGACGGCAGTCCGATGATGGGTAACCATTGTTCGAGTGCCGATTGCTGTGCCTCAATATGTTCTGCAAGTCCCTATCCAATTCAGGCTGTTCAAGCCGTTGATCAACTTTCCTTTTCATTAGCTCGTTTTCAATCGGTCACGATTGGCCAGAAAGTCGCACGCGCTCAATCTTTGCTACGCCCACCTTCCGCATAAATCTATATCTAAAAATACAGCTCTATCAGTTAGATAAACCTGATAAGCCATTCTTTTTTATGCGCTAATTAGCGCTAGATATGGACATTCATTGTGAATATGAAACCAACAACCTCTGTGTTTGTCATGAACACGAGCTTAGTGGTTGCTGCTGTTTTGCCTATGGCCTTGTTTTCAAGTGCTACGCTCGCGGCTACCACGGCGTCAGCTTCAAATGCTCAACACATTTCAGCACATGACCAAGCAAGCTCGACGCAGCAACTCAATACACTGATTGAGATTGCTTTAAGCGAAGATGGAAATCGCAAACAGTACTTTGCTCAGTCTCAAGCGATGCGAGAAACGGGCATTGCCAGCTCGACCTTAATGGACCCGAAATTGAAAGTTGGATTTGGCGGTTTGCCTGTCGATAGCTTTCAATTCGACGAAGACCCGATGACCAATATATCGGTAGGGTTGATGCAGCAGTTTGAGCGTGGCGATACGCTTAACCTCCAACAGAAAAAGGCAGGCCAACAGGCAGATGCTTTAGCTTTGCAGGTGCAAGCAAGAGAATTGACGGTTGCGAATAGCATGACGCAGCTTTGGCTTGAGTTAGGTTATCAGCAAAAGGCTGAGTCGGTGATTCGTCAAAATCGTCGTTTGTTGGTTGAGCTTGAAAACTATGTACAAACCAATTACTCGATTGGTAAAAGTGAAGCGCAAGATCTGCTTAATGCTCAGCTTCAAGTGAGCAAGCTTGATGATAAACTTCAGGCAAACCAGCAAGTTCAGCGCCGCTTAATCTCTCAGCTTTCTGAATGGTTGGGTTCTGATTGGCTAGGCTCTCAGGTTCTTGATTCTCAGGGCACACTGAATGCAACTAACCAAATCGATTGGTCATGGTTAGAAAGCAAATTAGCGACCAATATCGATTCAACCAAGCACTACCAGCTACTGACTGACCATCCTTTGGTTAAGATCTCCGATGTCAGTATTTCCTCTAATCAAACTCAGGTTGAGTTAGCAGAGCAAGCTTATACCCCGCAGTTTGGGGTAGAAGTGATGTATGCACACCGTCAAGCCAATAACATGGCGGGTGAACCAGCTTCTGATCTGGTGAGTGCTTATCTGACAGTCGACATCCCGCTGTTTGCGGGGAATCGACAAGATAAAAACTTATCGGCTGCTCAGTATCAAGTTGGTGCGGCCAAATCTCAAAAAGACACCTTACTTTCCCAAATGAACGCGCAAGTGAATGCATTGCTGGTGGACAGATCAAATCTGATCCAGCGATTAGATCGCTATCAAACGTCCTTGCTTCCTCAAACCGCAGCGCGAATCAGCGCGGTTGAGAGGGGCTATCAAAACAATACCGCTCAGTTTAATGATGTCATTTTAGCAACGACCGATGAGCTAGCGCTTAAGTTAGAGCAACAACGTTTGATCACCGATCTCAATATCGTTAACAGCAAACTGGCGGCGTTAGTCAGTGGCTTTGAATACCAAGTAAACCAACCACAACTCAACTCAAGCGCAACTAAACACACAGCCAATCAATAAGGGGATAGACAATGAATACAGTAAAAGTAGCGACTATCGCTTTATTGGTCGGTGGAGCATTGGGTTTTAGTGTGAATCACTTTGTCGTTGGGTCAGCACATAACATGTCAGCAATGGCAACGAGTATAGACGCCGAAGTAAGTAAACAAACCAAGGATGAACCTCTGTATTGGGTGGCTCCGATGGACCCAAATTATCAGCGAGACAAGCCGGGTCAGTCACCTATGGGGATGGATTTAATCCCTGTTTACGCGGATGACTCAAGTGGTGCTAAAGATGAGCCCGGTACCGTGTTCATTGATTCGTCGGTAGAAAATAATCTGGGTGTCAAAACAGCGAAAGTTAAGTTCGAAGCGCTGTCTCCTCGGATTGAAACCGTGGGTTATGTGGCGTTCGATGAAAGTACATTGTGGCAAACCAACGTGCGTGTTTCTGGTTGGGTTGAGAAGCTCTACATCAACGCAGTGGGTGAGAAGGTAAACAAAGGTGATGTGCTTTTCACACTCTATTCTCCAGAGCTTGTTAAAGCACAAGAAGAGTTGATCAGTGCTTATAAAACGGGTCGTAAAGGTTTGATCAAGGGCTCGACTGAACGCTTAATTACCTTGGGTGTTGATAAGACTCAAATCCGCGCTATTACGCGCAAAGGCAAAGCCTCACAAACCATTGAAGTCAAAGCGCCAGCCGATGGTGTCATCGCAAGTTTGAATATCCGAGAAGGTGGTTACCTTTCACCTGCACAAGCGGTGATCAGTGCTGGCCCATTAGGCGAAGTATGGGTTGATGCTGAGGTGTTTGAGCGTCAAGCGCACTGGATCTCGTCAGGCAGCAATGCGGTGATGACGCTAGATGCCATTCCCGGCAAAGAGTGGTTGGGTAATGTCGATTACGTGTACCCAATCCTTGACCCAAAAACTCGAACCTTGCGCGTTCGTTTGAAGTTCTCCAATCCAAATGGCGAGCTTAAGCCAAATATGTTTGCCAATATTGCGCTGAAACCCATCAGTGATGAAGCCGTTCTTACTATCCCAAGATCTTCGGTGATTCACTCCGGTGGTATGACTCGAGTGGTGATGTCAAAAGGTTCTGGCAAGTATCGCTCTGCTCGTATTGAGGTTGGTCGTGAAGCTGGCGAAAAAATAGAGGTGCTTCAAGGGCTAGAGCAAGGCGAAAACATTGTCACTTCTGCGCACTTCATGTTGGATTCTGAATCGAGCCAATCTGCTGATCTGTCACGCATCAATGGTGTTGAGGAACAAGCTGAAACCGTATGGGCAAACGGTGAAATTTCCGATGTTATGCAAGGCAGTCGCATGGTGACGATTAACCATCAGCCTGTTCCTGAATGGGATTGGCCGGGCATGGTGATGAATTTCACCTTTGCGGAAGGCTTAGACATGAGTGACGTGCAACGTGGTGAGGCGATTGATTTTGAGATGAGAAAGACAGAGTCAGGGCAGTACGAGGTTGTGGATTACAAGGTCAACAAACACAAGATCGCTGGCGAAGTTTGGGTAACAGGCGACATCACTATGTTGATGGCAGATTTTGGCATGATCACCGTAAAACATCAGCCAGTCCCTGAGTGGAATTGGAAAGCGGGTGAAATGAATTTCCAAGCCAGTGATGACCTTGATTTATCTGAGTTTACCGAAGGTCAAACCATTCGGTTTCTAGTGGCGAAGCAAGGTTCTGATTATGTGCTCAAATCTCTCGAACCGACGAATAGCACGGGTGAGGGCGAACTATGATCAATGCAATCATTCGCTGGTCTATTAGCAACCGCTTCTTAGTGCTGGTTGCTACTGCAGCCATCGTATTTGGCGGCTTATACAGCGTTAAAAATACACCAGTCGATGCCATTCCTGATTTGTCAGATGTTCAGGTGATCATCAAAACCAGTTATCCGGGACAAGCGCCGCAAGTGGTCGAGGATCAGGTGACTTATCCATTAACCACCGCCATGTTAGCTGTACCGGGTGCTGAAACGGTTCGTGGTTACTCGTTCTTTGGTGATTCCTATGTCTATATCATCTTCAATGACGATACTGATATGTACTGGGCACGTTCACGAGTGTTGGAGTACTTAAGCCAAGTTGCACCTAACTTACCTTCGAGTGCTAAGCCAACACTAGGGCCAGATGCAACCGGTGTGGGCTGGGTTTACAGCTACGTGTTGCAAGATAAAACCGGTCAGCACGACTTAGCGGAACTTCGTAGTTTGCAAGATTGGTTCTTGAAGTATGAGTTGCAAACCGTAGAAGGCGTGTCTGAAGTGGCGACCGTTGGTGGCATGGTGAAGCAGTACCAAGTACAGATTGATCCTGCCAAGTTACGTGCTTACGACCTAACGCTTCAGCAAGTCAACAAGGCAATCCAAGATGGTAATCAAGAAACAGGAGCGTCTGTTGTTGAGATTGCGGAAGCCGAACATATGGTTCGTACCACCGGTTACCTGACAAGCATCGAAGACATTCAATCTCTGCCGCTAAAAGTGACCGACAAAGGTACTCCGTTGCTATTAGGTGACATTGCTGACATCAACCTTGGCCCGCAAATGCGTCGTGGTATCTCGGAACTCAACGGTGAGGGCGAGGCGGTTGGCGGCGTTATCGTGATGCGCTTTGGTGAAAATGCCAGTGAAGTGATCGACTCGGTTAAATCCAAACTCGCTGAACTGCAAGCTGGCTTGCCTGATGGTGTTGAGATTGTCGCGACTTATGACCGTTCGACTTTGATTGATTCAGCCGTTGAAAACCTTTGGAAGAAGCTGGCTGAAGAGTTCATCGTGGTCGCCGTGGTGTGTGCGCTGTTCTTGTTCCATATCCGCTCGTCGTTGGTTATCGCACTAAGTCTGCCTGTTGGTATCTTAGGTGCATTCATTGTGATGCATTGGCAGGGTATTAACGCCAATATCATGTCTCTTGGCGGGATCGCGATTGCGATTGGCGCCATGGTGGATGGTGCCATCGTGATGATCGAGAACGTTCATAAACACATTGAACGGACTCCGCTCACTGACAAAAACCGTTGGCAGGTGATTGGTAAGGCAGCAGAAGAAGTTGGCGCACCGCTGTTCTTCTCTCTGATTATCATTACCTTGAGTTTTGTGCCTGTGTTCGCGCTAGAAGGGCAAGAGGGCAAGATGTTCTCGCCACTTGCATTTACCAAGACGTATGCAATGGCCGCTGCAGCCGGTTTGGCTATCACGCTTGTTCCTGTGCTAATGGGTTACTTCATTCGCGGCAACGTGTTACCTGAACACAAAAACCCAGTAAACCGAAGCCTAGTGGCGATGTATAAACCGCTTCTGAACCTCAGCCTCAAGTATCCCAAGGTGATGATTGTTATCGCACTTGGCTTAATGGCGTCTGCTTATTACCCAACCAGTAAGCTTGGTAGTGAGTTCATTCCTCCTTTGGATGAAGGGGATTTGATGTACATGCCAACCACGTATCCGGGCATCTCAATTGGTAAAGCGCGTGAGTTGTTGCAACAAACCAACAAACTCATCAAAACCATTCCAGAAGTCGAAACCACGTGGGGCAAAATTGGTCGAGCAGAGACAGCAACCGATCCTGCGCCACTGACTATGATTGAAACGGTTATTCAGCTTAAACCGCGAGATCAGTGGCGTGACGGTGTCACTACGGAGTCTCTGCGTAAAGAGTTTGATGATCTGATTCAATTCCCCGGTTTGACCAATGCGTGGGTCATGCCAATCAAAACGCGTATCGACATGTTGGCGACCGGTATCAAAACGCCAATTGGTATCAAAATCGCAGGCCCAGATCTGAGCGTGATTGAGGATATTGGCTCTCAACTTGAACCCATCCTCAACAGCGTCAGTGGTACGGCTTCTGTCTACGCTGAGCGTGTTGCGGGTGGTCGTTATGTGACGATAGACATCAAACGCCGTTCTGCTGCGCGATATGGCTTGAGCATTAAAGAAGTGCAACAGGTTATTTCGACTGCGGTTGGTGGCATGAACGTGGGCGAAACCGTTGAGGGACTAGAGCGTTATCCAATCAATGTTCGTTATCCACAAAGCTATCGTGATTCTGTCGTTAAGTTGCAGAACCTGCCGTTAGTGACACCAAATGGAGCGCGAATTGCTTTGTCTGATGTTGCAGATATTCGCTATGAAGATGGACCACCAATGATTAAGACGGAGAACGCGCGTCCTAATGGTTGGGTGTTCGTTGACATCGAAGGTCGCGACCTTGGTTCTTATGTGGCAGAGGCGCAAAAAATCGTTACAGATCAAATCGTCTTACCTGCGGGTTATTCATTGGCGTGGTCTGGTCAATACGAATACATGGAGCGTGCGAAGGAGCGTTTGAGTGTCGTTGTGCCAATCACAATCGCCATCATCATGTTGTTGCTCTACCTCAGCTTCCGCCGTGTCGGTGAGGTGATGATGATCATGCTGACATTGCCACTCGCAATGGTTGGTGGCCTATGGCTGATGCATGTCCTCAATTACAACTTCTCCATTGCGGTGGGTGTGGGCTTTATCGCCCTTGCCGGGGTTGCTGTTGAGATAGGTGTGATCATGTTGGTCTACCTAAACCAAGCATGGTACTACAAAAAATTGGATGCGGAGCAGAACCAGCAAGCACTTCAGAGTGAAGACTTAACGGATGCGATTCGTGAGGGCGCAGGACTGCGTGTTCGTCCTGTGATGATGACGGTACTTACCGTGATCATTGGCCTCATTCCAATTATGTATGGTGAGGGAACGGGCTCTGAAGTGATGCAGCGAATTGCCGCGCCGATGATAGGCGGAATGGCGTCGGCACTGTTGCTAACCCTACTGGTTTTGCCTGCAATCTTTAAGCTCTGGAAACAGCGAGAGATTACTCAGAGCCAAAACGAGACAAGTAAATAACGCACTGACTATAAAGCCCTTACTTGCGAGACCGGAGTAGGTAAGGGCGCACCACATGAATATGTGAAACTAACATAAAACAGAATTAATCTAAGGAACGACCATGAAAAAGACACTAATTGCTATCGCTCTAACACTGACCACTGCAACGGCTTTTGCTGAAATGGATCACTCAATGATGAAAAATGGAGAGATGGATCATTCAAAAATGGATCACAGCATGATGAAGGATGGAAAGATGGACCATTCGATGATGAATATGGAAGGCATGTCTGAAGTGGGTATGCCTGCGACAGGCGCAAAGCCGGATAAAGTGGTTCATGTTCTGCTAAGTGACGATATGAAAATCACATTTAAGAACAAGGTTGATATTGAGCCGAACGACGTGGTGCAGTTCGTTGTGATGAACACAGGCAAGATTGATCACGAATTCTCGATTGGTTCTGCTTCAGAGCAATTAGAGCACCGTGAAATGATGAAAAACACGGGTAATCACGCCCATGACTCGGGTAGCACAGTTACAGTTAAGCCGGGTAAAGCGAAGCAATTGCTGTGGCATTTCCATGGTGATAATAACGTAGAGTTAGCGTGCAATATCCCTGGTCACGCTGAAGCGGGTATGGTGAAGTCGTTAACGCTTTAGACGTTAATCAATAGCGCTTTGTTGAATTAGAAATTCAATGAGGGCTAGAAAATTAAAGATAAGTCTTAACTTATACCTAAAGCGCTTTGCTGTGAGGGATTCGCTGAGGCTTATCTTTATTTATAGTCACTGTAGCAAGATAGAAGTTTCAAGCAGATGGTGTGCTTCGCCGCTCAGATGCGGTAGCTCTGCCATGATCTTTTTAAACTTGTCATCGATTGACTCTGCTTCATTCAGCGATCGAAAAGCCAGTACAGCCTGTTCAGGCTCGCTGTTCACATAACCTTTCAATGTATCTAGCTGAATTTTATTGGCATTTTCAACTTTTGCTAGCGCGACATTAATTGCTTCGATGCTAATTGTTAACTCATTGCTTTTAAACATTTTTTATTATTTATGGGTTGTTGCTAATGCGCGCACATTAACACAATGATTTTTGCAGATATTGACCAAGATTATTAAATTGGAACAATTTTGAAAATCATTAAAAGCTGAACTGCAATGTGTGATTTGGATAGGTGTCAGAAATACGAAGCGAATTAAGGAGTTAATAGCTTTGGTTGGTCACTTAGCGTTGATTCGTCAATCTAAGCTTAAATAAAATAAGTTTAGTCAGTATAGATTTAATGATTATGGACTTAGCAAACGGCGAAAATTTTTGAATAGGGTGTCGCTGGAAGAAAGTGCGTAATGAAGCTTAAGGAGAAGTTGGAGCGTGCAGCGGGAATCGAACCCGCATCATCAGCTTGGAAGGCTGAGGTAATAGCCATTATACGATGCACGCACACTGTCTTATGAGTCAGACTGAGGCGTTAAGAGACTTGGAGCGTGCAGCGGGAATCGAACCCGCATCATCAGCTTGGAAGGCTGAGGTAATAGCCATTATACGATGCACGCACATCGCCTTAACGAGTTTGATAATGCCACATCTAACTGAAAACGAAACCTTTTTCTTTCATTTTTATTCTAAGTGCTCGCATAACCACCACTCCGCTAGTTTTTCCATCATGTTCGGCGCTTTCAGAGTGAATAAAACGTGACTAAAATCTCGTTAAAAGGAGGGCGAGAAATATTAGTAGATGTCATGCTGCTTTTTGCGATAAATCCGAGTCAATTTATAAACACGCTTTGGTGGTGCTTAGTTGTCATAAATCTCATGAAAATTAAGGAATTTGGAGTGTTAACATAAACTGATTTTTATTTGTGTTTTGGCGTCCACTAATAACAATCTGAATGCATAAATTTAACTTATCAGCCTGTCAAAACATTCAGTAAACTAATCCCAAATGAGTAGAGTTATAGGCACTTATAAGCCTTTGCAGAAAAAAGTAACGAGTTCAGTTGATAATTCACGCAAAAGTCTCGTCATTCCGTCTATCGTTTGGTACATTTGCCGCACATTTTGTCTCCCCTAAAATTCCCATGCCTTCTCAGTTCCGAATTAACAAAATTGTTGAAATTGGTGACACTCTTCACCGCAGTGGCTGTGCTCCTTACAAGCTAGAGAAATACACTCAATTCTATGCAAAAAAGCATGGTGTGGATGTGATGATCCAAGCAACGCCAACTGCGATTAACTATCAATTTCCAGACGATAACAACGCCGTTATTCTTAAGCGTCTAAAGCCTGCGTCAATTAACCTGAGTTTGTTGGCCAATACGATCATTCGTATTAACCAGCCAAGCAGTGAGCCTGTACCAGAACCTGTCGGTTACTCAAAATTTGTGACTGCACTTGCCAATATGGGTATTCCGCCTGCTTATTTGATGCTGGTGGGCAGTACGTTGGAAGCGGTGGGCTTTTCTGCGTTATTGGGTTTGATGGTTTGGGTATGTCAGCAAGTTCTTCATTCACGTCGTGCTATTGCGGTTGAGTTCATCTCGGCACTGTTAACGGGTATCTTTGTAGCGTTTTTGGCGAGTACAGGGTTGCCGATTCCGGTGTGGGCGTTGTGTATCGCCTCGATTGTCCTGTTTGTCCCCGGGTTATCCATAGCCAACGCATTAGAATGTTTGGCGTTTAATGACTTGGTTTCTGGTACCAGCTTGCTAGGGCAGAGCGCCTTAACCCTGATTAAGCTGTTTGTCGGGATTATCATGGGGCTCAACATCGGTGAAGCGATATGGGGACAAGCGGTCTCCATCGACTATACCAACGCGGTACCGATGTGGATGCACATATCTGGCTTGGTGCTGATCTCTGTGTCTATCGGTGTGATGTTCAATGCACGTCCTAAGGACATCTTACTTGGCTTGCCAGTTGCGGTTCTTGGTATGTGGGGCCCATTCTATCTAGGTTTTGATAGTGGTTGGGTTGTAGGTACTTGGGTTACGACGGTTCTTATTACTTTGTACGGAACTTGGATTGCTAAAAAGATGGAGCTCACGGGCTCTATTTATATCGTGCAAGGGATCATCATCTTGGTTCCGGGTAGCCGAGTATTAGTGAGTGCTAGCCAGTCGGTGTTTGAACAATCGATTTTGCCTATCCCGAGTATCGGTTTGTCGGCGTTATTCATGTTCTCTGCAATCGTGGCAGGGCAAATCACCGCTTACTCGATTTACTCACCAAAAGTCGAACGTTAAACCTTTCCGCTTCTCAAGTTTTTAAACAAACACAGCTTAGCGGCTGTGTTTGTTCGTTTTAGGAATGGCTCTTTTTTTAAAGACAATTAGTTCTCCGTAAAACTTGTTAGATTTATGCTCGCTAAGCCTGACAAGAGTCATTAAAATGGAACAAATTCTATTTAAATGAAGTATTAACGTATGTCTCTACCTCCTTGTCCGCAATGCCAATCTGAATATGTCTATCAAGACCAAAACAACCTAATCTGCCCTGAGTGTGCCTATGAATGGAATCCGGAAGAAGAACGTTTAGAAAGAGAAGCTGCGCGTGTTAAGGACGTGAATGGCGTTGTATTGGAAAGTGGCGATAAAGTTACCTTCATTAAAGATCTAAAAATTAAAGGCAGTTCTAGCGTATTGAAAATTGGTACTAAAGCTGTGATTCGACGCATCAATGAAGGTAAAGATCACCAGCTAGATTGCAAGCTGGATGGAGGCGGTGAAATGCTGGTTACGGCGAAGTACGTTAAGAAGCAGTAACCATTGTTTCAAATAATTGTCGTAAATCTTCAATAAGTTTAAGTCGCTTCTCGACATACTTATTCGCATATTAAAACGCAATAATTTTAGAGAATTAAGATGATTAGAGAGTACAACCCAGCTGATATTGAGGTCGTTTTAGATATTTGGTTAACCGCCTCGATCAAGGCGCATGACTTTGTGGCTCCTGAGTTCTGGGAGTCTCAAGTAGGTAATATGCGCGACATATACATTCCTGCATCAATAACTTACGTGTATCAAGTAGACGGTGAGGTTTGTGGCTTTTATTCGCTTTATGAAGGTATCTTAGCGGCGATATTTGTGAGCCCACAGCATCAAGGCTGTGGTGTTGGTAAGCAACTTATCCAACACGCGAAGCTTGAATGCCCGAATCTGTCTTTGAATGTGTATAAAGAGAACCAAGCGACCATTGAGTTCTACTTGTCTCAAGGTTTCTCTATTGTGAGCGAACAAACTGATGAGCACACAGGACATCAAGAATACACCATGCACTTATCTTAAGCTTGATAACTAAACCCGGTAGAAAAGTAACAGGAATCAACATCATATGGACATGGTTAAAGCTGCTCTTTCGCATTCAACAAGAGCTGCTCAGTCATCAGATTATGAATTTCTGTTTGAGCTCAAGAAAGCCGCTGAGTTTGAACCGATCAAAGCCGTATTTGGCTGGGATGAGCAAATTCAACGAGATATACACGCCGAAGAGTGTGCAGAAGAACGACCTGAAATCATTGAATATCAAGGCAAGGCGATTGGCAGTGTGTTGTTGCAAGACAAAGGCGAACACTTCTATTTTTGCCGATTCTTCTTACTGCCTGATTATCATGGAAAGGGCATTGGTAGCCAAGTACTGAAAGATTGCTTAACTAAGGCTGACAGCCTCAATAAACCCGTCGAACTTTGTTACCTAAAAGGTAATCGAGTTGGGGAGTTGTACTTGAGGTTTGGCTTTGAAATCACCTCTCAGAACGAGCAGTTTGTCTATATGTGGCGTAAATAGACACTCATTCAAAATGATCACACCGTGTCGGTAACTTGATAGGCACCTGACACTTATCTAACGTAAAACCTTGTAAAGCTCCCTATGCTTGATGACTAAGCGATTACACTTAGAAAAGATCGAGCGTAAGGGAGTGTGCAATGAATTATTACCCGACTTCAAAAATCGTGGGTGAACAAAGGTTTGGCTTTGGGCCAAAACTAGGTCAAACAACCTATTATTCTCCTGTAGAACAGTTGGATAAAAAGCCATTCGTTCACCAAGCTATACAAGACTTACCGAGTACTGAATCTACTCTGATTAAAGTAGGAGAGAATCGTGTACAACGAATGAAGGCCAAGGGTGACGAACAACAGATGCAAGCCACGAAGAAAGAAGCGCAGTCTTTTCTTCGAACGCAGTATCGACAACAAGCTCAAGCTCGCCACCTACAAAGTGTTGAAACTCCTTATGGTTTTCAAGAGCGCATCATTCAGTTTTGGAGCAATCACTTCGCCATCTCGGTCGATAATCGAAAACTGATGCCCTTGGCCGCCAGCATTGAAAACGATGTGGTTCGCCAGCATTGGAATGGTAACTTTGGCGAGATGCTGATGGCTTCTTCTAAACATCCTGCGATGCTTCTGTATCTCGACAATCAACTCTCGATTGGTCCCAATTCAAAAGTCGGAAAGCGCCGTAATAAGGGGCTCAATGAGAACCTCGCTCGTGAGATCTTAGAACTCCACACTCTTGGCGTTGACGGTTCTTACACTCAGCAAGACGTCATTGCCTTAGCAAAAGCGATTTCAGGCTGGGGCATTAAATTCAAATCTCCTGATGCTGGGTTTCGATTTGCTAATAACCTGCATGAGCCAGGAAGTATCACACTGCTTGGAAAGGCTTATTCTCAATCCGGCGTCTCGCAAGGAGAGTCGTGTTTAAAAACCTTAGCGACCCACAAAGACACTGCTGCGTACTTGGTTGGTAAGCTGTGCCAGCATTTCATTGGCGACATACCTAAAGAACTCTCAGAGCAAATGGTTGCTGAATATCTGAGAGGCGAGGGGAATTTACTGCCTGTTTATCGCTTGTTATTGAACAGTACTGAGGCGAGTAAACCTAACCCTAATCGTTTTAGACCGCCGAAGGAGTGGCTGTTTGCCGTTCTTCGTAGTGCCGATATTTCTTTAAACGAGAAACAGGCATTCAATGCACTCAACAATTTAGGGCAGCCTCCTTTTAAACCGGGTTCACCTGCAGGCTGGTCGGATCAAGACAGAGACTACAATAGCCCTTCGGCGTTGACTCAACGTATGCAAGTTGCGAATAGGCTTGCGTCTGCTGCAATAAAATCGGCTAAAGCGTCAGGAGTTAAGCCGAAAGCGGTAGTGGATAAAGTGATCGCGGGTTTATATGGCGATGCTATTGATGAACACACCCAAATTGTATTGAACAAAGCCGACAGCGCTGCAATGCAACTTTCCCTGTTGTGGCTAAGTCCGCAGTTTCAATATCGTTAGGAGTGGGTATGAAAAAGTCAGATTGTTCTCAGAATAAAGCGCCACATAGTATTAACCGCCGCCAGTTCATGGGTATTGCGGCGGCTGTTGGCGTCAGTGCGATGCTGCCATTTCCAAGCTTTGCCAAAACAGGTTCAGACAATATCTTCATTTGGGTATCACTGCGTGGCGCGATGGATGGTTTAAATGTTGTAGTGCCGCATGCCGATCCGGATTACTCTAATTTGAGACCCAACATCGGATTAAAACCTGAACAGCTAGTGAAGTTGGATGATTTCTTTGGACTTCATCCATCCCTAAAGCAGTGCCATCAATGGTATGAAAGTAACGAACTCAGCTTTGTGCACGCTTGTTCAACCGCTTATCGCGAGCGCTCACATTTTGATGGACAGAAGATATTAGAGAACGGCACTTCCGACCCGTTTAACACCGTAGGGTGGATTAACCGTTTACTCACGTTGAGCTCAGAAAAATACGACGGAATAGCGATTGATTCGGGCTTACCACTCATCATGCAGGGCGAATCGACCGTGGCAAGTTGGTACCCAAACCGCTTAAAAACACGCGATAAACAAACGGAATTGCTGGAAGAGTTGTTTCAAAGTGACCAAATGCTGTCTTCAAACTTTGAAAGCGTCATTAAGATAGATCAACTGGTAGGCGACCAAGGTGTTGGCAAACAGTTTAAATCATTGATGGGTAAAACAGGCGACATATTATCGGCTGATAACGGACCAAACATCGCAGCGTTAGAACTCGGCGGATGGGACACTCACGCCAATCAAGGCAACGTAAATGGACGGTTGAGTAATCAACTTAAAACTTTGGATGTTGGGTTAGCGGCTCTCAAGGCTTCACTAGGTGATCGTTGGCAGAAGACAGTGATCATCGCGGCCAGTGAATTTGGTCGAACAGCAAAAGAAAACGGCACTAAAGGCACCGACCACGGCACTGGCAACGTCATGTTTGTTGCGGGTGGTGCGCTGCCATCGTTGAAAGGAGCGGGTGGTAAGGTTATTACCAATTGGCCGGGCTTGAGCCAAAGCCAGCTATATGAAGGCCGAGACCTTAGTCCAACGACTGATATGCGTTCGGTTATCAAGGGTGTGCTCAACCGACATTTATCGATAGAAGTGAAACAACTTAACGCTATCTTCCCTGATAGTGCCGATATTAGACCGATGAATCTTGTTTAGAGTTTTACCAAGACCCAGTTAGATGCGATTCAGTCGTTTGAATCGCTCTCTATTTGTGACTCGCTTGTTTACGATTTAATCGCCAAGAGTGCTCCGAACGTCACTAAGCCAAATCCACATGCTTGATTAAGCCTTTTCTTTGCTCTCAATAGATGCTTTTGCAATGTATTCGAAGTAAACAGCATAGCGACAACGCCAAACCATAAACCGTGAAGAACGATCATGTAAAGCCCATAGCCGAGCGCGACATGCTGGTTTTCTGCATCAGGTGAGATGACTTGGCTGAAGATGCTCAAAAAGAACAACATGGTTTTTGGGTTGAGCACGTTACATAAGAAGCCTTGGGCTAAATAGCGCCAAACACTGGTGCTTTGCTTTGCATCTTCCATCGGTGCAAGCTTGTTGTCCGCACTCAAGATACCTTTTAGCCCTAGATAAATAAGGTAGGTTGCACCTGCGTATCTAATCATGTCAAACAGCTGCTCATTCTGTGAGATTAAGTAACTGATCCCAAGCATTGAATAACTGATGTGAGCACAAATCGCTAAACTCACACCGATTGCAGTCCAAATCCCTGCTTGTCTTCCTTGGTTGACACTGTTTTTCAAAACTAAAACGAAATCAGCGCCTGGGCTGATAACAATCAATAGTCCCAATACTGCTAGGATTAACCACTCCATAATGACTCCAACTCTTTATATTTGATGAGCCAGCATTGTATGGTTTTTTATTGCTGCCTATAATCGAAATGAATTCCACCTATCTGTGAGGAAAAATCACACATGAGACATTTGAAAGCATTTCATATTTTCCACGTAGCAGCGCATTCGAGTAGTTACAGTGAAGCGGCGGATAAACTCAATATCACACATGGCGCGGTGAGTAAGCAGATCAAGGTATTGGAAAATCACTTATCCCAAGTTTTGTTCTACAAACAGGGCAGGAATGTGTGTCTCACCAAAGAAGGGGAATTACTCAAAGGTTACACAGAGCAAGCGTTCCAAGCCTTGGAGACTGGAGTCCATAAGCTTAATCAGCTGAATCATCAAGCGTTGGAAGTTTCATGCGAACCCACATTGACCATGCGTTGGTTAATGCCTCGACTCGGTGATTTCTATAACGAATCCGGAATTGATGTTCGATTGTCGACTGCTGGTGGGCCTGTGAACTTGAATGCGACAGGGCTCGATATGGCGATTCGCCGAGATGACTTTAAATTAACCGAGCGTTACGAACAGATACCGCTAGTTGAAGAGTGGGTAGGCCCTGTGTGTTCCCCGGGTTATTGGCAGCAGGTAAAAGATAACTTAGATGATGTGAAATTACTGCACAGCAGTACACGGCCAGATGCTTGGAGTCATTGGGGTGCTATCACTATAGATAAAGTTAATGGTGGAGAGTGGTCAAAAGCTCGAGCGAACCAAACATTTGCACACTTCTACTTTTGCTTTCAGGCGGCTGTCGATGGGTTAGGCATAGCGCTTGGGTCTTATCCACTTGTCGCCGACGATCTTGAAAGAGGTAACTTGATCGCGCCGTTTGGCTTCGTACCTTCTGGTCACCAGTACATATTGCTCACGCAAGATAGCAACCATGAAGAGCCAGAAAGCCCGTTTGTTGTTTGGCTGAGGAATGAGTTATCGCAGTGTGTTCCAACTTTATAGGAACGACATCCGACCTAGAAGTGTGCTTGTCTTATGTCAGGCTCTAGTTCGTTGTTGTGGAAATCACTCAATAGGCAAAGACAGCACGCCACCATTGAGTTCGACTTGTTTTAGCCATTCGGTTGGAATTTCGCCATCTCCTTCGTAGAAACACGCCGCTAATACCGCGCCAATTACAATCGCACGACCGCAGCTGTCACCACCACATAAGATGTTGTCGCGAATGCCTTGTTGATAACTCTGAGCACCTGCAATAATGCGAATCAGCAAGGGGAACGCGGCACTCAGTTCACAATGCAATCCAAACTTCTTCGCGGCATCTGTAATCGAAAGCTCAGGATCAGCCAGTGCTTCGTCGATTTGATCGTGTATGAACTTGCTACAAGTTTGTCGCACCATTTCTACCGATTGCAGTGGAGAGTTGCCTTGAATTGCCGCTTGAACCAATAAGGTGATGGCTTGTGCCCATTCCACGGCTTTGTCGTTGTTGTTGGTCACTCGTACCGCACTCTCTACCATTGCCGGTAAGGTGTGAGAGGTGTAAGTACACGCCACTAAAGGAATTAGCTTTGAAACAGCAGGTAGCTGGGTGTCATCAGCGCCACAGGCTGTGATTGGAGCTTCTGTTAGCTCTAGTTTATGTATGTTCAGCAAGCTCATACGAGTCGCTTTATCAATGTAACCTTGCCAACTGCCACCAAAATCAAACCAGAAACGGAAGTGCTTAATGTAACTCGCTTCATCGTACTGTTGGTTGTCGACTAAACTATCGACCATCGCCAATAACTGAGCACCGTATTGTGATTGGTCGCCAGCGGTTTTACCTTGGTGGGCGAAGTAGCCTTTGTCTTGATAATCGAACTGGTTTGGTGAGCGAAATTCTGGTTCAAAACCCGCCACGTGCAAGATCCTCTCTTGGTCATACAACCAATGCAGCCCCATGGAAGCGGCGTCTCCAACCAATGCGCCAACAACGGCGTAAAAAGCTCTTTCTTTATGATTGTCCATGCTGAGTGAAGTCCTTGAGAAGATCCAATGGAATTTGATACTTCAAGTATAGTGACTAAATGATGGGTTTGCTGTGTTTCAGTAGAGAGTTTTCAAGCAATTAATCCTGATTGGTCAATGAGTTAAACCAATCAGGGTAAGTGGATGAATATTATGACTTAGGTGGCTATGTTGACATCTAACAGACGCTTGAATACACGTCTAAATAAACAATGACACTAGCGGTTAAGGTAAACACTCGAGCGTTGTTCAATGACTTTGAAAATACGTGAAAGGGTGAAACATAACGCGAAGTAAACCGCACCAACAATCAGCCAGATCTCGAAGATCAAACCGGAAGAGTTCGCCATTTCAGTGCCAACAAATGTCATCTCTTGAATCGAAATCAGGGATACAATCGAGGTATCTTTTACTAGAGAAATTGCCTGACCTGCTAAAGGCGGTGTGATGGCCGTTAATACTTGCGGGCCAACCACAAATCGATACTTAGACAACGCCGATAAGCCGAGTGAATCGGCCGCTTCCCATTGCCCTTTAGGAATACTTTCTAAGCCAGCTCGAATCACTTCTGCGATGTAAGCCGAAGAGAGCAAACCAATACAGATAACACCAGACGCCAAGTTTTCCCAAAGGTTAGCAGGACCAAACAGAAAGGCTTGAACAGCGTTAATCTCGCCGTTGTGTTCACGTAAAATGCTTTCTAAACCAAGCAATGGGATCAGCTGGTTAGAAACAAAGAAGTAAAAGATAAAGACAAACACCAGTGGTGGAATATTTCGAACCAGTTGGATAAAAATCAGTGCTGGTGTTTTGAAGAAAGCGATCTTTGAGTGTCTTGCTACACCTAACAATGTGCCAAAAGAGAGTGCTAACACCATACTCCATAAACTTAAGCGCAGCGTTGCGACCAAGCCTTGGAAAAAATAGGGAATACTGCCTTGAGAAGGCGGGATAAAAATCAGGGTAAACGCATCTTCCCAGCGCCACTGGTAATTAATACCAACAGCAGAACGATAATAAAGCCAGCCTGCAAACACACAAATAACAGCGAGTAACACGCCATCCAAAAAGTTAAGGCGTTGATACCAAGGCTTCATATGAACGTTGGGCTTAGGTGTTGTTAATGCGCTAGTACTACTCACGTCATTCCTGTTTAAACGATAATAATTGATGTGTTGTGAGAGGTGGCTATGAGGTCATAGCTATCTCGTTGTTTTTAACAAGGCAGCGCAAACAATGCACTGCCTCGATTCACTAGCAAAAGTTCTGATTACTGACCTTGAGCAATCTGGTCTTGCCAATCTAGAGTAGAGAACCAGTACTCGTAACGCTCTTTCAACCAACCGTCTTCAGTACGTGCTTTGATCCACTCGTTGAAGAATTCTGTCTTGTCAGTTTCACCTAGGCGAACTGCAAATGCTTCATTACCTTTTGATAGGCGTTCTTCGAATGGAATAAATAGCGTGTCTGCGTTTTTAATCGCTTCGTGTTCTGGTTTCGGGCTAGACGCGATAACCGCGTGTGCGTTGCCGTTTAATACTTCTTGGAATGCTTGAGCATCGTCATCGAACTGTAGAACTTTCGCTTTAGGGAAGGTTTCACGAGCTACTTGCACTGTGAATGCACCACGACGCGCTGCAATTTTTACACGGCGAGAATCAAAATCAGAGATTTGTGTAAAACCTTCTGCTAGCTCTTTATTCGCTGCCAGTTGAACGCCAGAGTGCGAGTAAGGTTCAGTGAACAATACGCTTTTAGCGCGAGCTTCAGTGATAGACATACCGCCAATGATTACATCAAACTTGTTCGAAAGTAGAGAAGGAATAATGCCATCCCATGCCGTCGGTACGAATTCAACTTTCCAGCCAGAATCTTCAGCAAGACGTTTTGCTACATCGATTTCAAAGCCAACAAGATCGCCTTGTTTGTTACGCATCGCCCAAGGAACAAACGTCGACATACCAACGCGTAGAGAGCCACGTTCGTTGATTTTGTCTAGGTTAGGCGTTTCAGAAGCAAGAGCAGGCAAACTGACGGCAAGCGCAAGTAGGGCTGTAATTGCGGTTTTAAATAGCTTCATGCTGATAAATCCTTATTGTGTTCGCCAGTTAGCTCCGAGCTTATGCTCAAGCCAAGCAGCAACGGCAGAAAGTGAAAGTGTAAGAGCAAGATAGATGATCGCCACAGAGAACCAAATCTCGAATGGCATCGCGGTTTCAGAAACAATGTTTCTGGCTTCAGTCGTCAGGTCAAAAATAGCCATGACACTCACAATTGAAGAGTTTTTAATAAGAGAGATCACTTCATTGGTCAAAGGTGGCAAGGTGCTTTGCACCACCTGAGGAAGAATCACATCCCAGTAAGTATAGGTCTTTGATAAGCCCAAGGATTGAGCTGCTTCAAATTGTCCTCTCGCAATACCATTTAAACCAGCACGAAATATCTCGGCGGTGTAAGCGCCTTGGAAAAGTGCCAAGGCTAAAACGGCAGTACTAAAGCGATCGAGCCCTAATACGGGGCCAAATACAAAATAGAGCAAATAAATTTGTACTAATAACGGCGTGTTACGAATCAACTCAACATAGCTGGTGGCTAAGGTGCGTCCAACCACCGAATTGGAGTTTCGCAATAGGGCTGTGGTTAAGCCAATCACCAGCGTTGCAACCAAAGAAATCAAAGAGATATTGATGGTAACTAGTAGCCCTTCAACTAATTCTGCAGGCCACCATTCACCATCTTCATAGAAAGCAATATAGTCCGGCACACGCTCCCATTGCCAGCTGTATCCCATGGTTTGTGCGCCAGAATCGAGAATCCAGACAACAGCGGCCACTAGTACAACAATTTGTATTAGAGCGGAAAGGGCTGGTTTAATAATTCGAATCAACATCAATAAGTCAGGATCTGATTTAGGAACGCTTGAGTACGTTCATGTTGAGGGTTTTCAAAGAGCGCTTGTGGGGTATTCGATTCCACAATTTGTCCTTCATCCATGAAGATAACGCGGTCGGCCACTTGTTTTGCAAAGCCCATTTCGTGGGTGACACACACCATGGTGATGCCTTCGCTCGCCAGTTCAACCATCACATCGAGTACTTCGTTGATCATCTCCGGATCAAGCGCTGAAGTGGGTTCATCGAACAAGAGTAATTCCGGCTTCATACACAGAGAACGGGCGATAGCCACACGTTGTTGCTGGCCGCCAGAAAGTTGCACTGGGTATTTGTTGGCTTGTTCTGCAATGTGCACACGCTCGAGATAGTGCATTGCTATCTTTTCGGCTTCTTGTTTGCTTTTTTTAAGCGTACGAATTGGAGAAAGAGTAAGGTTCTCAAGCACGGTAAGATGGGGGAATAAATGAAAGTGCTGAAACACCATTCCGACTTGGCCCGGTGTGTTGAACTTATTCGGGAGCACTTGTTCTAGCACGGAAAGTTCGCCACTTTCGAAAGGTTCTAGCTGATTGATGCAACGGATCAAGGTTGATTTACCCGAACCAGACGGCCCGCAAATCACCACTATCTCTCCTTGTTCAATATTTAAATCGATACCCTTTAGGGCATGAAAATCACCATACCACTTGTTAAGTGACTTAAACTTAACCATTTCCTTGAGATTGTTCAAATCGTTGTTCATACCTAGTAAAGAGACAGGTTTACCTTAACAATATAGAAATATGATTGCACATAAAATTAGGGACTTATGAGAATTTAATAGCATCTTGTAGGGCAAATTAAAAAGCAGCGCTCAAAATGAACGCTGCTTCTGTTGTACGAAAGAAAAAAGTAATGGGTTCAGTCAGATGTGAAAATTCATCGTTGTATGACCACTATCTTTACTTTCTCTCTATTTTCCCGATTCTTAGTGAATCGCAGACTCTAGAATCTCACGTGTTTTCTCTGGCGTGATTGCTTGATTCTCACCAAGTTGTAGGTAGCCGTGTGATTCAAGTTGAGCGACAACATTGTCAATCGCCGTTGCTTTGTTTGTTTCGTAGCCGTCAAACATGGTTGCTACGTCTAGGCTGTGGTAGAACGCTTCGATTGCAGCGATTGTGCGTTCTGCTAAATCAGCACCCGCTTCTAGGCCAAATACGTTACGACCCATTTGCTCTAGCTTGCCACGTTTTGCTTCGATTTGGTTACGAAGTAGTGAAGGTTGAACAATCGCAAGCGAACGTGCGTGGTCTACGTGCCATAGTGCTGTGAATTCGTGGCCAATCATGTGAGTTGCCCAATCTTGAGGAACACCCGTACCAATTAGGCCGTTAAGCGCTTGGTTTGCTGTCCACATTAGGTTTGCACGCCATGCGTCGTTGTCACGCTCGTCGTATTGCTTACCCAGTACAAGTAGGTTCTTAAGCAGTGTTTCCGCGTAACCGTCTTGAACCATCGCGTCTGTTGGCATCGTGATGTATTGCTCACACACGTGTACCCACGCATCAACTAAACCGTTGATCAATTGGCGCTCAGGTAGAGACTTCATTACATCTGGGTCCATTACTGCAAACTTAGGCTGCACCGCAGGGTTCATGAATGCCAGTTTTTCTTGAGTTGCTTTACGCGTGATTACCGCACCCATGTTAGATTCAGAACCTGTCGCAGGAAGTGTCAGTACCGCACCGATTGGCGTCGCTTCAGTTACTTGGTGTTTGCCCGTTAGGATGTCCCAACCGTCGCCGTCATATTTAGCCGCTGCAGCAACGTACTTAGAGCCGTCGATTACTGAACCACCGCCAACAGCGATAATGAATTCTACGTTTTCTTCTTTAACAAGAGCGACTGCTTTGTCTAGCGTCTCTTTGGTAGGGTTTGCTTCAACGCCAGAGAACTCGATCCAAGAGTGATCTTTCAAAGATTCTACAACTTGGTCGTAAACACCGTTGCTCTTGATTGAACCGCCACCATAGATGACCAGTACTTTCTTCGAAGTATCAACCGCTTGGCTGATAGCGTTGATTTGGCCTTGGCCGAAATGGATAACAGTAGGGTTAACGTAAGTAAATTGCATCAGAGATTCCTTGTGTAAAGCGAAATTTGTTATTTTGGTTTATTGCTCAATTTCTATATTTGCATATTAGTACAGTAATCTAGGTCAATGAAGAGCTGTTCCTCCAAATAAATTGCCTATTTCTACAAACTTGATATTCTTCCTCTGCTTTAGCTTACTTACTCTTAGCACTTGGAATGGAAAGTCGCCACTTATGAAAACACTCGCTCAGTTGTTACAGTCATATGTAGAACACAAAGGTTGGGATGATCTCGAAGGGATCAGAGAAACTGAAATTAGCGGCGTGTGGTTGTATAGAAGCAGTGGCGGGAATCAGCGTCAGCCATTTACTTACCAGTCTGGCATTATCATGCTCGGACAGGGTAAAAAGAACATCTACATTGGCGAAAGGCCAGTGACTTACGCTGCAGGTGATTATCTTGTGGTGGGTGTGCCAATGCCGTTAGAGTGCGAAGCCTTGCCTGTTAATGGTGAACCATTGCTTGGCTTGTCGATTAGCATTGATTCTCAACGCTTGCATAGCTTAGTCAAAAAGCTCGAAGATCAAGGCTTCTTAGAGAGCTACTGCAACAAGCACAAACAGAACTCGAGTGGCTTAGAATCGACGCCAATGGAAGAGCAAATGCTAGAGAGCTTTACCCGATTGGTGAAAACGCTGCATTGCGACATTGAGGCCAACATATTGGGCGATGCCATGGTAACGGAGATTGTCTACCGCGCATTAACCGGTTCAGAAGGGCGTGTGCTGTTTGATTTAGCTCATCATGATGGCCATTACGCACGTGTTGCCAAAGCGCTGTCTAAAGTGCATGAAGAGTACGACCAAACCATCACCGTTCAATCGCTTGCTGACGAAGCCAACATGAGCGTGTCTGCCTTCCACAATGCATTCCGTAATGTCACCTTTGAATCACCTCTTCAATACTTGAAAAAGGTTAGACTCAACAAAGCGAAAGAGCTGATTCAACTAGAAGGCCTTCGTATTAGTGATGCTGCACGTCGAGTCGGTTACTCCAGCCCATCTCAATTTAGCCGCGAATTTAAGCGCCACTTCAATACTACTCCAAGAGCGGTTTAGTTCTTCTTTCAACGAAACTATGTGTTGAGAGCTATAATGCCAAAAGCTATGGTGACGATTGCTCATATTTGTTGAATTATATGAGTAAATGTATCTAATCATAGGCATTGTTAGATTGTAGGTATTTGATTCTCGAATATATTATTAACGTACTTATATAAAATAAGCTCTCGAAAATAATTAATTAAATAGCCTAAGAGTTTATGCACAGGTATAGGGGAGAAACTCACTAACTTAGCTATTAACGAAGTTTTAGTGTGAACAACCTATCAAATATTATCTAAAATTCTGGAATTACTCACCGTACTATCAGAGAGAGTATTCAGGATTATTGAATAGACTTAAAATTGAAGATAATTTAGCAGTTGATAAAGCCTAGTACGACGGATAATTAGTCGTTTGATGACTAATTATTCTGTAACTTGCTGATTTATAGTCAACTGAGAGTCTGATGGATATCACGTTTACCCTAAAATAATTCACTTAACATGGCGCTACTTTAATCATTCTTCCAAATACGATTGTTAAATATAAATACGTATACCTATTTTATTTAAAGGATAATACCGATGAGTAGCGATATCATTAAAATTTCAAGAAACACTGAAAACGCACCAATTAATTCTGTATCTACACAAACGGTCGCTTTTTCTCATTATAATAACTTTTCTGCTCAACTTCCGATTGACCCTAAAACGGGTGAAATAGTCATCGGTGATATTAAAGATCAAGCAGCACAATGTTTGAATAATATTAAAGCGATTGTTGAAAGCATCGACCATGTTATGGATGATGTCGTGAAGATTAATGTTTTCGTTAAGAATATTTCTGATATCGATGCTATTGATGAAGTTTACAAAAACTTCTTCCACAACAGCCTTCCAACACGCACTGTCGTGGGTGTCACTGCACTGCCAAGCAGCGATGCGCTGGTTCAAATGGATGCTCTCATTTCTAACGGTGAAGGCACTAAACCACAAGCACCTTGCGCACTAGTTAAGGTATCAAGGAATACGGATAATGCGCCTCAAAGTGCTGTGTCCACGCAGACTGCGGCTTTTTCTCACTACAACAATCTTTCAGCTCAGTTACCGATAGATGTAACCACAGGTGAGTTGGTTGATGGTGGTATCGAAGCGCAAACGGCCCAATGTCTATCAAACATTAAAGCTATTTTAGAAAGCATCGGACATGTCATGAATGATGTGGTTAAAACGACTATCTACGTAAAAAATATCGCAGATGCGGAAGTGGTAAATGAAATATGTGCTAAATTCTTCCCAAGCTACGTTCCTGCTCGTACCGTTGTTAACGCAGCTGAATTACCAATGGGCGCTTTAATTCAAATTGATACATCCGTTTCACATGGTGACGGTACACCGCCGCAATTACCAGAAGACACTCGCTTACTGGTTATTGAAACCAATAATACTGTTGCAGCACCATTCATGCCTTATTCGCATACTGTTGCTTTCTCTCACTACAATCATATTTCAGGACAATTGCCTTTAGACCCGAAAACAAATGAAATTGTTGCTGGTGGTGTAAAAGAGCAAGCGGAACAATGTTTAAAAAATATTAAGGCGATAATTGAAAGTGTTGACCATAGCATGGACGATACGGTGAAAATTAATATTCAACTTAAGGATATTTCAGATATTGATGCGGTAAACGAAATCTACACCGCATTCTTTAACACTGATTTACCGGCAAGAACGGTGGTTGGGGTTTCAGAGATCCCTATGAATGCTCTAATTCAAATTGATGCCGTCGTTTCTAACTGCGAAGGTACGCCACCACAAGACGTGGTTGCTTAAATTAATTGCACCCTTCTCGATAATAGCGATCAGATCCCAGCTTTAGCTCTTAAACATTGAGTCGAAACATAAGCCGGCGGTCTGATCTGCTAACTCGCCACAGATACTGCCAATCCCAAGCCTCGCTACACAACTTATTCGAAGCAATATAACCAAGCTTCGACCCGACATATGGTGATTATTAAGTCGAAGTGTTTTAATATGAAAAACAGACGCTTAACGAAAGAAAACCAGTTTATGCAATTTCGAATTATTTTACTGCTGTGCCTATCCCTTATGGGTTGTTCGTCTAATCAAAAGCTAATGCCTGATCCGACAACTATCACGCTTTTTTATGGTGATACATCCATCTCTGCAGGTGTTTTAGAGGATAAAACATTTAATTCGGTGCTAGCCAATAGAAAAGAGAGTGTTACTTTCTCGGGCTCAATATCAAAGCAAAACTCAGGCTACTTTGTCGATATGTTAGTGATTCGAGAAATGAAAGAGCCACGTTCAACACGACAGCTGAACGCCTCGCTTGTTATGAAGCCGGGAGAGTTAGTGGATGTTGGCGGTGTGAATAACGATGTGTTCAGAGTAGTCCTCGAGTAACAAAACTAAAGTGTTCAATTAATCTGAATTTTTGCTTTACCTCAACCTAACTTCAAGTCTTAAGCTTCTCTTACTGATTAAGAAGGAGCTTATTATGCAAAATAACTACGTAAAAGAACTCGCCGTTAAAACTTACCAAGAAGAGCTTGAGAAAGAGTACATTAAATCTCGGGCTCGGCCATTTCATGCCCCAAGTTCTATCGGTGGGGTGCTGTTGTCAGTTGTGCTGGTAGGACTGTTTTAATTTATGCAGAATTTCTGATCCATTGCCAACTCTCAACATATCTATTTGCTGCACTTTAATGGCTACGGCACAATCTCTTAGGTTGAATTGTGACGCTAATGTCGAGAGGAAGTGAAGTATGGCAAGTCCAAGAGTATTAAAGTCACAGATTACTGATATTACCTGTGGCGAGAATGTCACTATCATCGAGCCAAGTAACGTTTATGGCTGTGAGCTTAAAGATGATGTGTTCGTTGGCCCCTTTGTTGAGATTCAAAAGAACACCGTGATAGGTGCGAGAAGCAAGATTCAATCTCACACCTTTATCTGTGAGTATGTGACCATTGGAAGTGACTGCTTTGTTGGTCACGGAGTCATGTTTGCCAACGACTTATTCAAAGAGGGCAAGCCAGATCCTAATCCTGAAAGTTGGGGGCGTACCTTGATAGCTGACAACGTCACGATCGGTTCTAACGCTACGGTTCTGTCTGTCAGCATTTGCGAAGGTGCAGTAATCGGCGCGGGCAGTGTGGTAACGAAAGACATCACCGAAAAAGGTATCTACGCAGGTAACCCAGCCAAGAAATTGAGAGGTTTACCGTAACCGTATTAATAAGCCGTGGTTCATGAATCATAAGGTGCGGCTTTTTAGGGAAACATTAGAGTATTTGTCATGGATGTATTTTTACACTTACTTCAACCGAATGACGCGAGTGCGCTTTTGGATTTTGAGGTCGAAAATCGAGAGTGGTTTGAGCAATTTATTCCAGTTAGGGGTGATAGCTTCTATTCAAATGCAGGTGTGACCGAGCAAATCACCAGCTTTCTAACTGAATACGAGAATGGTGAGATGATTCCTATGTTGATCAAAGATGCCAATGGCACTGTCTGTGGAAGAATCAACATCCGCGATATCGACCAGATCGCCCATAGTGGAGAGCTAGGGTATCGAGTAGGTCGTTCCTTTGCTTCAAAAGGCATTGCGTCTAACGCAGCGCAGTAAAGCAGTTTCTACTCTATTTGGAGGAACAGACCAACCTTAAATATGTTGATGCCTATGCGTTAGTGGGCAATATCGGTTCCAACAAAATCTTATCCAATACCGGTTTTGAATTGGTCGAGTATGTTGAGAGCTACGCGGTGTTTAAAGGAGAACATCAAGATGCTCATTATTATCGTAAGGTTTTAGCTGACTAGGTGACTATCAGTGCCTTATACATTAGAAGCTGGCAGCGTCCTTCTAGCCAGCTTCGAGCCTTTATTTTCAAGGTTTAAGGTTACTTCTAGGGTCATGGCCACTTCTAGTTATACAGTTACTTCTGAGGTTTATTGCGTTCGATTACGCTAATTGCGATTGCCAAAAACAGGATGTCTTTCACTAGGAAGAAGTTAGTGACTAAGATGCCATCCGATACTTTCCAAGCGTTTGGCGTTGTAATCAGGAAGCTGAGTGTCACAACAAAGATAGCCGCTGCAGCAATGCCTGAGTAGAAGGCAACTGTCGGTTTCTTAAATCCAACGATCAGTCCAATCGCGACAATGATCTCCGCGCCACCCACCATGTTAGACACAGCTTGGACTGAGAACAGATTGTAAAGCCAGTTCATTGCAGGATGGTTTGCGATTAAAGGCTCGATAAGCATTGCTTCGGTTGGCGTAAACTTGTAAATACCAATCCAAGCTAACACCAACGCTACGCCAATCACGCCTAGGTTATATCCCACATTACTCTGTTTTAAATCATAGGTTTGAACATGCATAAAAGTACTCAATTTAATAAACTCCCTGAATATGACCGCAATAGCTCAGATTAAATTTCGCATTGAGAATAATAATTAATATATTTATCTAAAAACTTAATAGGTAGCGACTTATTGTCTCGATAGGAACTCAAAGGCTAGTGATGTTGAGAACCAAAGCAATGGGTAGGCGATAGTGCTGTTCAAAAGGTAACGCGAGCTTTCTAATTTTTGTTTTCAATATTCATGATTTGGATTAGATTACGCTGATGTTCACCCTAATTATAAGAAGAGTATAACCAGTGAAAATTCATAGAATTAACCCGACCAAACGTTGGTCTGATGTAACTGTTTTTAACGGTATTGCAAGCTTTGTGGAAGTGGCAGAGACGGATACAACAGCAGGAATTAAGAGTCAGGTTCAGCAAATCTTCGAACAAGCCGAAGAAATGATGAGTTTGGTAGACAGCGACAAATCTCGCGTATTGTCAGTGACTATTTATCTCACGGATTTCGCTAACTTTGATGCACTCAATGAAGTTTGGGAAGCGTGGTTCCCTGAAGGCTGCGCGCCAAGCCGTGCATGCGTGAAAGCAGAACTTGCTAATCCTGAGCTACTGGTTGAGATGTCGTTTATGGTTGCTGCGGGTGAAAAGTTTCAATAAGCCGAACTATCGATTGAAATAAGCTTCGTAGCTAGAAGTAACGAACAGATAAAACAAAGCCACTCAGGTGAATCACTTGAGTGGCTTTTTAGTGTTCTACGCTACCCGAAACTAAATCGGGTCAGGTATTAAGCGATACCTTGATCTCTTGCCATCTGCTTCGCGATCTTCGGCGCGTGCCATAGACACGGGAGCAAGATAAACGATACCGGAACCGCTGTGATTACAATGAACGACTGTAGAGCGGAGATGCCGCCTGAACCCATTGAGATAAGTGCGATCGCTACCGCACCCATGATGATACCCCAGAAAGTACGTACCGCTGCGTTTGGCTCTGTCGTACCCGTCATTACCACACTGATGGTGTAAGTCATTGAGTCACCTGTTGTCACGATGAACGTGGTCGTCAGGATCAGGAACAGAATTGCAATCAGAGTTGGGAACGGCAGTTGCGCGGTAATTGCTAGAAGAACCGCCGGAAGGTTGAAGCCTTCGAACGCACTAGAAATCACACCTGGGTTCTCTAATTCAAACGCTAGACCACTACCACCAACGATGCTGAACCAGAAACACGTTACAAGCGGTGCAACGATGCTAATAGAAACGATCATTTGGCGAATAGTACGGCCACGTGAGATACGAGCAATGAAGATCGCCATCATTGGGCCATAACCTAAGAACCAACCCCAGAAGAACACAGTCCAGCCACCTAGCCATGCTGTATCTTGGCGGTATAGCGCCATTGGGATGAAGTTATCAACCATTTCGCCCATACCTTGCAGGTAGCCATCAACGATGAAGCTCGTTGGGCCAACAAGAAGGATGTAGCCGATTAGACACACAGACAAGATGATGTTGTAACGGCTTACCAGTTGGATACCTTTGTTCACGCCGCTCAAAGCAGAAAGCGTGTACATTGCGATAGCAAAGATAATAACAACACTTTGAGTTGCAAAGCTGTCTGAAATGCCAAACAGTTCGCTAAGTGCGTAGCTGATTTGTAGGCCAAGGAAGCCGATAGGGCCGATAGTACCTGCGGCTACAGCCACGATGCTGCATGCGTCGACAACGTTACCAACCCAACTGTTAATCGCTTTGTCGCCAAGTACTGGGTAAAGCAGAGTGCGAGGCTTAAGAGGAAGGCCTTTGTCGTAATGCAAGTGCATTAACACGATGGAAGACAAACCACCTAAGATTGCCCATGCAAGGAAACCCCAGTGCATGAAAGATTGTGATAGAGCATTGAACGCCATCGCTTGAGGATCTGCGTTGCCATACAGTGGCGGAGCTGAAACAAAGTGAGCGATAGGCTCTGCGGCTGCCCAGAACACCCCACCGCCGGCTAGCAGCGTACATAGGACGATAGACATCCATTTAAAGGTGGTCATTTCAGGTAGGGCAAGCGTTCCTAAGCGAACGTGGCCAGTGCGACCTAGTGCAAGCACTAAACCGATAATGAAGTTGAGAAGTAGTAGGACTTGCCAGAAAGCACCGAACCATTTAGTTGAATAACTAAAGCCGATGTTTACAAGTTCGGACAACACGGAGGTGTTGGTGAAGGCTAGGATGACAAAGAGGGTTAAAAAACTGCCACTAAGCCAAAAGACTGGGTTTCCGAGTTCCAGCTTTTCACCCAAAGATTGAGCTTTATTGAAATCGATAGAAGTAGATTCTGCGTTGATGTTTTCGTTGGCGACTTGCGTCAAGTTGGACATTATTTCTTCGCTATATTTGGCTCTTTCAAGCCTATGTATTTCTCCCACACTTGCATTGGAAATGTGAGGTTCGTCAAAAAAATCCGCGATACTACCACAATTGTTAAGGAAAAGTGGGCAAATTTAGAAAAGAAATCAGTTCTACGGCGAAATCAATCCCTTTTGGTTAGTTTTAAAACGAAATTTCAGAACGAACAAATAAAGCAGATATGAATAGAGTTTTGTAATTAAGGATACGAATTAGGCGATATTTTTTAGCGTACCGAAATAAATTTAATATTAGTTGTTCGTGCAAAATAAGTGTCGACTCATTGCATGCTATAAACAAATTAATGCGAGTCATTTTATAAATATCGAATATTTTAGGTGTTAAATTGGCACTGTTACCTACAGTTGTTTTGCGAAGAGATTTAAGTGATGAGAAATATGACACTTAAATTAAGCATCTTGAAACAATAACTTAAGGGACAGCTAACATGCACCTAAACCAAGGAAGAGTGGCCAAGAAGGTTTTTACACTCAGTACTCTCACCGCGTCATGCTTAATGGCGTTCAACAGCTACGCGGCTGTGGATTGTTCAACGTTAGAAGCGTGGGATTCCGCCACGGTGTACACCGGTGGTGATCAGGTTTCACATGACGGCAGCGCGTACTCAGCGAATTACTGGAATCAAAATAACAACCCGAGCCAATTTGAGGGTGACTATGCACAATGGAAAAAGATTGATGTGTGTAGTGGTGGCGGAGGTGGCGGTACGCCAAATGAAGTACCAACGGCTTCATTAACGGCACCCTCTGCTTCTGACGTGATTACTGAAGGCGATAATGTTGTATTGAGTGCAACAGCACTAGATTCTGATGGCAGTGTGGCTTCGGTTGAGTTCTTTGTTGATGGCGCATCTGTTGCGGTAGTCACAGCGGCACATTTCGAAGCGACTTGGGCTGCAACGTCGGGTAATCATCAGGTTTCTGTTGTTGCAACGGATAATGAAGGCGCAGCAAGTGTTGCAAGTGCGGTTTCTGTTTCTGTTGATTCAGCACAACCAGGGAATGAAGCACCGACAGTTTCAGTTGCACTTTCAGTGACATCTGTTGATGTTGGTGGTGTAGTCACACTGACAGCAACGGCAGCAGATAGCGATGGCACGGTTGATAAGGTTGATTTCTACGTAGCGGGTGCTCTTGTGGGCACTGCTGCAACGAGCCCTTACACGTTAGATTACACAACAACTCAAGCGGGTTCTTTAGCAGTTTACGCGAAAGCAACAGACGACCAAGGTGCGACTGCAGATTCTGCGTTGGCATCTTTGACCGTGAACGGCGCTCCAACAGTGAGCACATGTCGCCCTGATGGCTTATATCAAACTCAAGGTGTCGATGTTCCTTACTGTACAATTTACGATGATGAAGGCCGTGAGAAAATGGGTGCAGACCATCCCCGTCGTGTCATTGGTTACTTCACAAGTTGGCGTGCAGGGGATGACCCACAAGCTGCTTACCTAGTAAATGATATTCCTTGGGAACAACTCACACACATTAACTACGCTTTCGTGAGCATCGGTTCAGATGGCAAAGTAAACGTCGGTGATGTAAACGATCCAAATAACGCAGCGGTTGGTAAAGAGTGGCCGGGTGTGGAAGTTGATCCGGCATTAGGCTTCAAAGGTCACTTCGGTGCATTAGCGACAGCGAAGAAAAAACACGGCGTGAAAACGTTAATCTCAATCGGTGGTTGGGCTGAAACAGGTGGTCACTTCGCGACTGATGGCAGCCGCGTGGCTGATGGTGGTTTCTACACCATGACGACCAATGCTGATGGTTCTATCAACCATCAAGGTATCGAAACATTCGCGACTTCAGCGGTCGAAATGCTGCGTAAGTACCAGTTCGATGGTCTAGATATCGATTACGAATACCCAACCTCAATGGCGGGTGCCGGTAATCCATACGACAAAGACTTCATGGAACCACGTCGTCAATACCTGTGGGCTTCGTACCAAGTGTTGATGAAAGTGCTACGTGAGAAGCTCGATGCAGCGTCTGCGCAAGATGGCAATCACTACATGTTAACGATCGCAGCGCCTTCTTCTGGTTACCTATTACGCGGTATGGAAACATTCGATGTAACCAAGTACCTCGATTACGTAAACATCATGTCTTACGACCTTCACGGTGCGTGGAACGATCACGTAGGTCATAACGCAGCCTTGTTTGATACGGGTAAAGATTCAGAGCTAGCGCAGTGGAACGTATACGACACGGCGGCTTACGGTGGTATTGGTTATCTGAACACGGATTGGGCTTACCATTACTTCCGTGGTTCTATGCCAGCAGGCCGTATTAACATCGGTGTGCCTTACTACACTCGTGGTTGGCAAGGCGTAACGGGTGGTGAGAATGGTCTTTGGGGCCGAGCAGCACTGCCAAACCAATCTGAATGTTCAGCGGGTACGGGTGAAGGCGAGAAAAACAACTGTGGCCATGGCGCTATTGGTATCGACAACATGTGGCACGATACCGATCCAAAAGGTAACGAAATGGGCGCGGGTTCTAACCCTATGTGGCACGCGAAGAACCTAGAGAAGGGTATTTGGGGCTCTTACGCTGAAGCTTACAAGCTTGATCCTGTGAATGATCCTTCAGATGTTCTAACGGGCACTTACACGAGAAACTACGACAGTGTGGCGGTTGCCCCTTGGTTGTGGAACGCAGAGAAGGGCGTATTCCTTTCAACAGAAGATAAACAGTCTATCGACGTGAAAGCGGACTACGTTATCGACAAAGAGATCGGCGGCATTATGTTCTGGGAACTAGCAGGGGATTATAACTGTTATGTTCTCGATGCGAATGGCAACCGAACGTCTATCGATACGACCGAACAAGCGTGTAACAGCGGTAACGGTGAGTTCCACATGGGTAACACCATGACGAAAGCTATCTACGATAAGTTTAAGTCTGCAACACCATATGGAAACAAAGTAGCGACGGGTGCTATTCCAACAGAAGCGCTAGATATCGCGGTATCGGTTGGTGGCTTCAAAGTCGGTGACCAAAACTACCCAATCAACCCTAAGATCACGTTCACGAACAACACAGGGCAAGCTCTTCCGGGTGGAACTGAGTTCCAATTCGATATCCCAGTATCTGCACCTGATAACGCGAAAGATCAATCGGGTGGTGGTTTGACCGTGATTGCTTCAGGTCATACTCGCGCGGATAACATCGGTGGACTAGATGGAACCATGCACCGAGTGGCGTTTACGTTGCCGACATGGGAAGAGCTTCCTGCTGGCGGTGTGTATGAGTTAGACATGGTGTATTACTTGCCAATTTCTGGCCCTGCTAACTACGCGGTGAATGTCGGTGGCGTTGATTACGCGTTTAGCTTCGAGCAGCCAGATCTACCATTAGGTGATATCAGTTCAGGTGGCGGTAACCCTGGCGATGGTGGCACCAATCCAGGTACATGTGATACGGCAGGTTTAGCGGTTTACCCAGACTTACCTCAGAAAGATTGGGCAGGTAATCCAAGCCATGCAAACACAGGTGACCAAGTGGTTCACAACGGCAGTATTTACCAAGCAAACTGGTGGACAAGTTCTGAACCGGGCAGTGATGGTAGCTGGACTCAGGTTTGTTCTTAATCTAACGCTAGATTATGTATTCATAGATAACGAATGAGAATGATTTTAAGTTTATTTATCAATACCTTAGTTTGATTTAAATACATGACTGAAGCGTAAAATTAAAACGCCGAACTGAATCCAGTTCGGCGTTTTTGCTATAAGTCACAGATTGCGTATAGAAACCTCTCAGAATATCGACACTCGTTCAGTAAAAAAGATAAGTATGATATAAAACAGTCTGCCTATAACAAAAAATAGCGTTACCTAAAATTAGAAAGCTATGGGGTAATCTTGAAAGTCAGACGTAAATACATTCTTAGTTTCTCAATTGTGCTGGCCGTAGTTTCTCTGATCCTCTCTGCTGTTCAATTCAACCGGACGAAAGAATCATTATTAGATTCCAACCAATTCTTCTTTCGTACTATTGTGAACGCGAGTTACGACATCGTAGACACCACAGTCAACGAAGCGATCAAAACCTATCTAAAAGGTGTGACTGATACCGTCGCCTCTCACGCACTGCGTGTCTCTCCAGAACAAGAAGTTGAAGAAGTCATTCGAATTGCCAACGAATTGGTGATTGGAGAGTCTGGTTATATCTACCTGATGTCACCACAAGGTATTCATCTATATCACCCGTTTTTACAAGGGAAAAATCGCGCGCATTTAACCCATATTCAACAACAACTGAGCTTACAGTCTGGAATGACCCAATACTCGCACGCCAATCCACATGAAGTTGGCAAGCGTGCGAAGGTCGCATATTCAGTGAGGCTACCGAGTGGCAATACATTGGTGGCGACCACCTATAAAGATGAACTGATGTACCTGGTTGATCTCGAAGCACTTAAAGACAAATTGAGAAAGTACTCGTATGGCGATAGTGGCTATGTATATATCGTTGATTTACAAGGCACGTTAGTCCTTCAACCTAACTTTGAACACGAGCACTTAAAAACCTTGATTGATGACTCTTCAGAGTTGCTTATCGATAAAGTCGTCGATGAACCTGAAGGTCACTTTAGATACTCTATCTCTACGGCAGATGGCACGACGAGTAAAAACATCTTCTACAAGTTTTATCCGTATCTTAATTGGGTTATTTCTGCTGGTGTCTTAGAACAAGAGCTCAACAAGAACCACAGCTTATTGTTGGCAAGTTTGATGACGTTGGTTGTTAGTCTACTGAGTATCATTGTTGTTCTGGTGCTTTACCTGCGGCATCGTCATCTCAAAATATTGGATGTTGCGAGCCTCGATTACCTCACAGGCCTTCCTAGCCGACGGAGTTTTATCGAGCAGCTAAAACTGAAAATTACTCAAAGGTCGCCTTATCCGCTAACAAATGTCGGTGTCATTTTGCTGGATATTGACCATTTCAAGCGGGTGAACGATCAATATGGTCATGCTCAAGGCGATAGGGTTATCTGTGAGGTCGCAAAATCACTGAAGAGATTTGTTAACCGTCGTCGTTTGATTGCACGCTATGGCGGTGAAGAGTTTATTTTGGTGACGTTTGATTGTGATGAACATGAGTTATTCGAATTATCAGAGGCGTTACGGTTATGTGTTGAGCAACTTCAAGGCTTAGTGTCGCCAGTAACAATCAGCGCTGGTTGTTGCCATGCTCAAGCGCTGACTGACATTGAAACCGCTATCGATAAAGCCGACAAAGCGCTTTATCAAGCAAAAGAGAGTGGACGTAACAACACTCAAGCGTATCGAGAGAACGAATATCACGTTGCTTACATGTGATCGGTTGAAAGCCTCATTGAATTGAAAAGTTTTGTTCACACAAATCGAGCTCTTGAGAACGACAAACACAAAAAAGCCCAAATAGATCGCTCTATTTGGGCTTTTTCAGAATTATTTGAAAGGCTAATCGTTAATTTAAGCTTTCGCTGCTTTCATCGCTTCCGTTTTTTTTTCCTTTTGCATTTTTGCAAGGAAGTAGATGTTTACACAAGCGATAAAGCCGTTGGTGGCTGCAACTGGCCATGCGTCAATCATGATGCCGTATGCTGTGAAGAGTGCACAGCCAATAAAGTTAAGGACACGCAGACGAACGATATCTTTCATTGTTAATGAAATTGCGACCATAATAGACGCAGCGTAACCTAAAATTTCAACCATATTGAATTCCATTGTTTGACCCTCTTAAATTTGCCGATACTTTGTCGGTACCAATTCTTCTCTTCATGAGATGATTGAGGAAGCTCCGTGCCTCGAATGGTCTGGTTTTGTTTAACGGGGAGAACTATACCAACTCTGTTTTTGTGATTAAACCCCCAAAACAGACAGAGGTGAAGGTTAGCGATTACGCAAACGTTTAATGACCTTTCTATTAACATAATTACTATTTATGTTGGAGGTTGAATTGATAGTTATTCTGATATGGGTAAGGAAGCCTCGAATGATAAAACGATCCATTTGTGCAACAAAAAGCATAAAAAAAGCAGCACTATTGGCTTTGATGGCTATTGGGCTGACCGCATGCTCTACGCAAGAAATACCACCCACACACAATTATGGTGTGGTCACTAGCGGTGACTTTGGTTTCATGAAACACGGCGTGATGACGTACTCCTGGCACCCTGAGTCAGAAAAGGTTTACCTTTCTCAAAAATACGACGAAACCGTGGTAACCGATTTAGTGCGTGATTCGATTCAAGAACAGCTCTCAAGTAAAGGTTATCAGTTAAAGCAGGATGGTGTCGGTGATGTTGTTGTAGGCTTTGGATTAGCGGAAGAATCGGAACTGAACGATGAGTCTATCTTCGATGCGATTAAGCTATCTACTGGTGTGCCATTTTACGATGGTGAAGGTAAAGTCGCGGAGAAAGGGTCGTTGTACATTGCGTTTTTCGTACCTAACTCAGAGGTCGTACAATGGCAAGCATTAGCACAGTCTGGCATCCAACCTGATTTAGAGCCAAGCGAGAGCAAACAGCGTATTACTGGCTTTGTTGAAATGTTATTTAGACGCATGCCTGAGCGATAGCATTAGGCGTTGAATGCATTCGTGGAGTAAATATTAGTTGTGGAAAATATGGTCAGATCGCAGATTATACTTTTTTATTTGTAACGAATGGTACAAATACGTAAAGCAACGTAAAGTTCGCGCTTCTTTTGCTAGCATTTGTCTATACTGCTCAAAACGTTAACTTAGGTTTGATTCAATGAAACTGTTTTCCAAATACTCTCTCCCTCTATTAAGTATATTCATTGTAAGTAACGCCGCGATGGTAAGTAATGCAGCTATCGCAGCACCTTCTATAGTACCAAGCCCACCTAGCCTAGGCGCAAAAGGGTATGTGTTAATTGATTTTAATTCTGGTGATGTGCTGGTAGAAAAAAACGCACATACGAAGTTAAACCCAGCAAGCTTGACCAAACTGATGACCAGTTATGTGGCAGGTCAAGAGATGAAGCGAGGCAACATCTCTGCTGATGATCAGGTACGAATCAGCGAAAATGCGTGGGCGAAGAACTTCCCAGACTCTTCAAAAATGTTCATCGAAGTAAATACCGATGTAGCAATGATGGATCTTTACCGTGGGTTGATTATTCAATCAGGTAACGATGCAAGTGTTGCGATAGCAGAACACGTTGCGGGCTCGCAAGATGCATTCGTCGACCTGATGAACTCTTGGGCGACCTCTCTGAAGCTAGAAAACACCCATTTTGCCAATGCACATGGTTTAGACGCTGACGATCTCTATTCGACTCCTTATGATATCGCGCTACTCGGTCGTGCCATTATTCGTGATTTACCGGATGTGTATGGCTTATACAGCGAACGCTCTTTCAGTTACAACGGTATCACTCAACACAACCGTAATGGCTTGTTGCGTGATAGAAGCTTAACCGTTGATGGCATGAAAACGGGCTACACCTCTGGTGCTGGCTACAGTTTGGCGAGTTCAGCGACACAAGGCGAGATGAGACTTATCGCGGTTGTGATGGGCGCATCAAGCGTTAAGAGCCGTGAGTCAGACAGCAAACAGCTGTTGAGCTATGGTTTCCGTTTCTTCGATACACTAAACCCGCACAAAGGCGGCGATCAAGTGGCTGAAGAGAAGGTATGGTTTGGTGAGCAAGACACATTGAAACTAGGTGTGGCAGAAGACACGTTCATTACGCTGCCTAAGTCGGACAGTAAAAAGCTGACTGCATCTATCGAGCTTAACTCTGAACTGAAAGCGCCGATTGCAGAAGGTCAAACTCTAGGTGTGGTTCATTACACTGTTGATGGTGAAGATGTTCAAACTCAGCCTTTGATCGCGCTTGAAGCGGTTGAGCAGGGCGGTTTGTTCAAACGTTTAATGGACTACGTTAAGCTGTTCTTCGCGAGCCTGTTCTAAGTAGAGCCTGTGGCGATAAGCCGCGCTGAAAAGTCGAAATATTATGGGTGCTGTGAGTGAATCACAGCGCCCTTTGTTATTTCTACATCAATGAAAACCCCGCGCCGCACTATCTTTATTAGCCGTAGCGGGCGGTTTCGATTACTATACGCAAAATTTAGCAGTGTAGTCACTTATGACGATAGAGATAAAGAACGTAACCGAACCCGAAGTAACCTGTGCCAATTGTCAGGCATGCTGTTGTCGCTTAGAGGTTATGATCATCACAGATACGGGCGTACCTGAAGAGCACATCGCTTACGATGAATGGGGCGGTGAAACCATGAAGCGCTTAGATGACGGCTGGTGTTCTGCGGTAGATAGAGAAACACTGATGTGTACTATCTACGAAAACCGACCATGGATCTGTCGTGAGTTCGAAATGGGCTCTTATGAATGCGTTGATCAGCGCAAGGATGTAATGGGCTAGGCGTCTACAGTATTGAAGTCAGTAACAAAAGTACGCTACTGAGCTGTGATAAGCACATTAAAAAATTAAACTTCAGGGTTCTATATCTTAAGCAGATGTAGAACCCTGATGCGTTTTATGAGACCAAATGTTGAGTGAGATAAGAGTCTTAGCAAGATAAGAATAGTTTAGAACTCAGAAGGCACTTCAAACTCCATCGATTCACCGGTTGTCGGGTGAATCAACTTTAGGTAGCCAGCGTGCAGGTGTAAGCGCTCGCCTTTGTATCCGTATAAGTCGTCACCACGAATAGGTACACCAAGCCCTAATGGAGAAGCACAGTGCACTCGCAGCTGGTGGGTTCGCCCTGTTTTAGGGTACAGGTGAACCTTGGTTTTGCCATTATTAGTGCTCACCGCCTGCCAGTGGGTTTCTGCATTTCGGCCGTGTTGGTGGCAAACTAGTTGTCTTGGTCTGTCTGTGATGTCGCCGCGCAAAGGAAGGCTGATATCGCCAGATTCGCCCGTTATCTCACCATCTAACAAAGCGGTGTAGCGCTTCTCTACAGTTCTATCAATAAACTGCTTCTGAATGTGCTTGTTTGACTCTGCCGTGAGCGCCAAGATCAACAAACCTGACGTCGACATATCCAATCTATGGATAATCAAAGGACCAGTCGCATCTGGGTAACGCGCTTTTATGCGAGTATAAACAGAATCTTCAATGAACTTACCGGGAACCGACAAGAACTCTTCAGGCTTATTGACGACCACGATCTCGTCGTCGTCGTAAACAATATCAAAAGACTTGCCTACAGCAGGGTTCACGACAAGTGGGTTATCTTCTAGTTCAATACCACTCAGCTGGTGGTCGAGGATCTCAAAGCTTTTACTCTGACAAACAGGGTAGAGGTTTGCGTGTTGTCGAATGATGTCTGTAGGCGGTAATCCCCACCAAAATTCAGACAAAGCTAACGGCTTGAACCCGTGTTCAAAGGCGAAGTTAAGCAGCTTAGGTAGGCAGCAGTCACCAGAGCCTTCAAGTGCGTCTTTGCCATCGAGCAACTCGAGTAAACTCTTAGATTGCTTGGCTTGATCGATAAAGCGATAGTGAGAGAGACGTTGAGTTTCCAACTGCTGTGAAACTGCTTGGTGATCTTGCTTACGGTATTTCAGTTCGCTTTCAATCAAATCAACGTGTGATTGGCGCTCTGCGATCTTCTGTTTCCACTCAATACGAAGTGCTTTTAGGTCACGTTTCTCTTGGCTACTTTGATTACCCAGTTGTTTGAGCAAATTCGTCGCCGACTCTAGATTCCCTAATGCTTTTTCTTGGTTTGCTTGCTCTCTGAGTTCGCTACGTTGGGCTTTATTCGCGGCCATAGCTAACTGAAAGGCTTCGATAGCTTGTGCTGATTCGATTTTTAACCGTTCAAGCTCGGCCAATAATGCGTCTAGGTTGTGCGACTGTTGTAGCTTTTCAATGTCGCCCGCCAGTTGCAATTGGTGAGCAAGGTTCGCACTGATTTGAGAGTGAAACTGTTTTGAATCGAAGGCTGGTGGAACAAAGTGAATGTTGTTTAACTGAGAGACCAAAGCCGGATCTAACTGTAAGCCTGAAAACGCAGAAAGGTAGCCTAACTCTTGGGTGGTTGGATTCTGAACAAGAAGCACAGCGTAGAGATTACCTTGCGAGTTTTCATTCACACCACTGTCGATAAGTGATTGCTGAAGCTGCAGCATAGCTAATTCACACACAGGGTGCGGCGTATAGTAATACGGGAACGTAAAGCGATTCGGTAGCGCTAAATCGACATTCGTGTTTGCTAGGTGCAGAGGTGTGTATTGAGCGAGGTTTGCTGGCATTAAGATCAAACTCTATGGCTGTTCAGTTAGAGTTCGGTATTGTTGTCGAAATGAAGACAAATGAGAAGCCAAAGCAGAAGATAAATCGGCTTTGGCTTCATTTAGTTTCTTGTGTTTACCCTAGCAAGCACGAGTTTGAGTGAAACTCGATCAGTTCGAGTGTTCTAGCTCTACTTGCTCAGCCTTTTGGTAAGCAGGGTGGCTTGTTAAAAGTTCACCGTATTTAGCAATGTTTGGGTAGAGCGCAGTTGCGCCAAAGTTCCCAACGATTTCTACGATGAACGACATCATAAAGTCTGCACCTGTTAGTGTGTCTGCAACCAAGTAGGTTTTACCTTCAAGCGCATTATTCACGTAAGTTAAGATCTTTTGGTTTTCATCGTCTGCATAACCGCCTAGGAAGTTAGTTTCACAGCCGTCCTTCATTACAAAGATCTTAAGCAGCATTGGCAAAATACCTGAACTCTCAGCGAAGTGAAGCCATTGCGAATACTCAACGTAGTCTGCGGTGCCGCGTGTAGGTGCGAACTTACCCTGACCGTATTTGTCGATTAGGTATTCCGTGATAGCACCAGATTCAGTGATCACGACGCCATCGTCTTCAATGACAGGAGATTTACCCAATGGGTGAATGGATTTGAGTTCTGGTGGTGCAAGAAAAGTGACACTGTCTCGTTGGTAGGGTTTGATTTGGTAATCTACCCCAAGCTCTTCCAATAGCCAGATGATGCGCTTTGAGCGCGATTTATTTAGGTGATGCAAAGTAATCATGATTCTACCTAGTTAACGGGTTCAGTTTATTGAATTTATTTAGCTTCGTTCGTTTTGATAACAAGCTTACCGAAGTTCTGACCTTCCAAAAGGCCCATGAATGCTTGTGGCGCATTCTCTAGACCTTCAACCAGGTGCTCACGATAGTGCATCTTGCCTTGAGATAGCCATTCTGTCATTTGAACAGCAAACTCGTTGTAACGGTGCGCGTAGTCATCAAAGATGATGAAACCTTGCATCTTAATTCTTTTAACAAGCAGCATACCCATCAGGCTAGACATACGATCTGGGCCTTCAGGAAGTGATGTTGCATTGTATTGAGAAATAAGACCACACACAGGAATACGAGCACCTGTATTAAGTAAAGGCATTACTGCATCGAATACCTTGCCACCAACGTTTTCAAAGTAAACGTCAATGCCGTTGTCACACGCTTTAGCCAGTTGCTCTGCGAAGTCGTCAGCTTTGTGGTCGATACATTCATCAAAGCCAAGTACCTCTTTCGCGTACTGGCACTTCTCTTGACCGCCTGCAACGCCGATAACACGACAGCCTTTTAGTTTGCCGATTTGTCCAACGGTTGCGCCTACAGCACCTGTTGCTGCTGCAACGACTAGCGTGTCGCCTTCTTTAGGTTGGCCGATATCAAGCAAGCCCATGTACGCGGTAAAACCAGGCATACCCATGATGCCAAGCGCGTAAGAAGGGTGCGTTGGTTCTTTGCCGAGTTTGATTAGGCCTTCACCGTTAGACACACCAAGATCTTGCCAACCTGTGTAAGCCAGTACCCATTCGCCAACTTCGTAATCAGCGTGGTTTGATTCTTCAATCTGACATACGGTTGCGCCAACCATTACTTCATCAATCGCAACGGGATCTGCGTAGGATTTAGCATCGCTCATACGACCACGCATGTATGGGTCTAGAGAAAGGTAAACTGAGCGAAGTAACATCTCGCCGTCTTTGATACTTGGCGCGGTTACTGTATCTAAACGGAAGTTGTCTTGAGTTGGTGCGCCAACTGGGCGAGAAGCCAATACGATGCGGCGATTGTCTTGTTGAGTCATTGGATATCCTTAATCTATGTTTTATATATTTAGAATTAGACCAGTCGTCTAGTCTTGTTGTCTAAAAATCCCGCCGTCATCAAGTTGATAAGAGGGCGGGTGATTTCTTTTAAGTCAAAACCTATAAAGCGCGCTGCGCGTTATTAGCTTTCACCTTTTAAAATTCGTTCGGTAAGGCTCAAAGCCGACTGTAAGCTATGTGAACTTTGGCTCAGCTTGCTCAATAAGCTCGCGCCTAACCACATTGAGTATAGGTTCTGAGCTGCTTCTTGGCTCTCTTCAACCTTTATGGAGCCATCTTCAATACCGCCGACAATGCACTGTTCGATGGTATTCGTCACTTTTTCTGCACCCTTTAATAGCGCTTGGCGCATAGGATCAGAAAGATCAGAAACTTCCGCGCTGAGTTTAACGACCAAGCATTTATGAGCATTGCAGGTGCCGTTTTCAATCTGTGACCATCGAGTGAAATAACTGACAATTCTCTGGTAATGGTTGCCTTCACCATGAACCAAAATAGTTTCAACTCTGCTGATGTAGGTCTCAAAATAGTGCTGGATCAGAGCCTCGCCAAATTGCTCTTTCGATTTAAAGTAGTGGTAAAACGACCCTTTCGGCACGTCCGCTTCTTTAAGCAATTGCGATAAGCCAACGCCGTTAAAGCCGTTGTTCACTATTAATTGGTAGCCAACATCTAAAACATGCAGGCGTGTGTCATTCGTTTTTTCGTTCATGGGCGGTACTATAAGTTAAATTAGACCAGTCGTCTAGTGGTCGGTTTTCGAGGGTATATTTGGTCGTTGTTACAGTAGCTAAATAGCTAAATAGCTCAATATCTAAAGAGGCTTCAAATGTTCAGATATAAAAAAGCCCCGACATAGCGCGTATGTTGGGGCTTAAATCAGTAACTTCGATTATTTGATAGAGATGAGTTCTACATCAAAAATCAGAGTCGATGATGGTGGGATAGGGCCTGAACCGCCTTTACCGTAAGCTAGAGTGCTTGGAATAAATAGACGAACTTTTTGGCCTTCAACCATGTAAGTCAAACCTTCTTGCCAGCCTTTAATTACTTGCTTAAGAGCAAATGAGATTGGCTCGCCGCGCTCAACAGAGCTGTCGAAAACAGTGCCGTCGATTAGCGTACCGTGGTAGTGAACCGTTACTTTGCTGTTCTTAGTTGGGTGCTCTGTGCCTGTACCTTCTTCAAGAACAAGGTATTGAAGACCGCTTTCAGTCGTAATCACGCCTTCTTTAGTGCCGTTTTCAATTAGAAATTGTTGGCCTTGTTCGAAGTTTTCTCCGCCAGACTTATGATTCGTCCAAGTACGGTAAATCATGAAACCCGCCAAAAGAAAGACAATGACCGGGATGACAAATTTAGACATAGTAAAACCTATTTATATTGAGTGCTGAATTTCGTAGTTAATACAAAATGTGTTAATCAGTTGACTAAAGCCGTGATTATGGTTGAGTCAAAAGGTAGTTGATCGTTTTTGCAATGCCAGCAACGTCTTGGTGACCTGCTGTTAGTACTTGGTATTTACCGTTGATGATAAAGGTTGGTACTGAGTTGATCTGACCTTTTACTGAGATCTCTTCTGCTTGCTTAACGTAGTCGAAAAGAGCGACTTGCTGTTCTTTATTCAGCTGGTATGGGCTAACCAAACCACGAGAAGTAAACGCTGTCTCTAGTGCTTGTTGACGCTGCTCAGGTGTTGCATCTGCACCCATTTGAACGGCACCAAATAGGTCGTCCATGAATGCGTGGTCAGGCGTCGCATCAAGCTGCATCACTGCTGTGTAGTAGATCATTGCGCTGATTTGAGCGCTTTCGTTGAACGTCACGTGCATCTTGCCAATAGTTTGGTCTGTTAGAGATTCAATCTCTGGAATGGCACTTTCCATTTGACGGCAGTGACCACAGTTAAGAGAGAAGATTTCAGTGATCGGAGACAAGTTAAATTCTGTTAGAGCAGTAGGAAGCGCTTCGTATTGAACGCCTTTTTGTGGCTCGTCTGTTTCACTACAACCCGCGATAATGAGTACGGCAGCGAGTGCTGTGATGAATTTAGTAAATGGTTTAAACATAATGTTTGCTCTAGCGTTGAGAAGTCGTGAGATTCTAACTATTTAGTACGAATTGGAAAACAATTATAAGGTAAATAAATGCAAACAGTTCGAACTAGCGGCTGAAGACAAGCTAGTAGACGGTTAACTGTGATCAACAGCACTTTTTTGGGTTCTGCTTTCTTTTCGTCTAAAGTTTTTCCCTCGGTGCCGATATAGACATTAGTGAATGGTTTATCTGCATGAGTGGTTGGTGAAGTAATGAGATATTTAGCGATAATGTTAAGCATAGCTTTGGCTGGGTGTGAAGCCACGTCACCAACTGACTTACTTGGCGGTGACATGCTAGAGACTGCACCACAAACCGATTACGACTTGATGCATCCTGAATGGGGTGTGGTTCAAACGACTCATGTAGCAAGCAATCGTGGGTACTCTATCCAGAGTAGCACTCATCAACACAGAACCATCACGACCAACTACGGACGTGGCGTTTCGACTAACGACCCACTGGAAGTCTTTTTAAGACAAAACCGCATCGATTTTGAAGTGTTGCCGGGTAACCATGTGATGGTAAAGCTTGAGCAGCACGTGAACTTTAAAACAGGTTCAGCATTCCCCGAGCCAGCTTATAATCAATGGTTAGATACGCTAGGCAGCTACCTTGCTCAACGCCAAGATATTGATGTGGTGATTGAAGGGCACACCGATAATACGGGCACAGATCGAATCAATGATCCGCTTTCAGAGCAGCGAGCAAAAGAAGTGAAGGCTCGATTAGAGAGTAACTATGTGTCGAGTCGCTCCATTTATACTCGTGGATTTGGCGAATACGTACCAGCTTGCACCAACGCTTCTGCGCAAGGCAAGGCGTGTAACCGCCGTGTGGAATTGATGCTGATTGTAGCGAAGTAGTGGTTTGAACTTTCGCTCCCAATTTGAAGCGATTAACGCCAAATAACAGACATAAAAAATCCCTCACATTAGAGGGATTTTTTGTATCTAGATTTTGTCGCTTTATTGCTTATGCAAACTGCTTTTCTAAGTAAGTTACGATATCTGAAGATTCGTACATCCACTCAGTTTTGCCGTCTTTTTCGATACGTAGACAAGGCACTTTCACACGACCGCCGCCAGCTTCAAGCTCAGCACGGTGTTGTTCGTTGTTTTTTGCATCACGAAGTTCAAATTGAACCGACTGACGTTTCATCGCGCGGCGCACTTTCACACAAAATGGGCACGCTTCGAATTGGTATAACGTGTGCGTTTTTGCTTGCTCATTCACTTTGCTTTGTTCTTCTTGAGAACGCTTCACACCACGTGGGCTGAAAACAAAATTCAATAACAAGATGACACGACCTAAGAACCAACGGATAAACTTCATAACTCTCTCTACATATTTAAAATTAGCGTTACAATTTGCAGCATTATATACACAAGTTTTGTCAGATGCTCGCAACAAACCGCTAATATCTATTTTGTCCGTTCGATCGTATGAGACTTAGCCACATTTAGCCCTAAACGCTTAGACAGTCGAGTCAGATTTGCTCGGTCTGTTTTCAGAACTCGCCCTGCTTGTGCCCAGTTAAAGTTGGCATCTTCCAACACCTCAGTAATGATACTGCGTTGAAAATCGTCCGTTGCACCACGTAGCCCTGCAGAAAGGTCGATCGTTGGTGTCGATAATGGTGTGTTTTTCACCTGAGTCGTCGCAATTGGCTGATCTTGGTCTAGAGGACCACAATCTTCCTTGGTGATTGTCACCAGGTTTTTATTGGTGCTGCGCGCTAACGCTTTCAATGCGGAACGACTGATCACATGCTCAAGTTCACGCACGTTACCCGGCCAACCATAACGGTTTAGGAAAGAAAGAACGTCGGAGCGGAACTTAACTTGGTTGATACCAAGCTTACGACGCGCTTGTTCTAAGAAGAAACCCGCTAATAGGCTGATGTCGTCACCACGATCTTTCAGTGCAGGCACCGCGATAGGGTACACACTCAATCGGTGGTACAAATCGGCTCTGAATCGACCGTCTTCAACTTCTTGTTTTAGATCTCGGTTTGTCGCTGCCAATACTCGCACATCAATGGTTTGAATGTTGTCTTGGCCAACCGGTTGGATTTCGTTGTTTTGCAGCGCACGTAGGAGCTTACTTTGAGCGGCCAAAGGCAATTCACCAATCTCATCAAGGAACAGTGTGCCACCATCGGCTAAAGCAAATTTACCTAAGCGGTTTTTGTCTGCGCCAGTGAACGCGCCACGAACGTGACCAAACAGTTCACTCTCTACTAAGTTTTCAGAAATTGCAGCACAGTTTACGTAGACGAGTGGGTTACGTTTACGTTGAGATTGGTGGTGCAGGGTGCGAGCCACAAGCTCTTTACCAACCCCGGTGTCACCATGAATCAAGATATTAAACTCAGATGGAGCTACAACAGCGATGTCGTTCTTAAGCGCGACCATGGTGTCACTGTTACCAATCAACTCACCGCCGTCACGTTCCCACGCTTCTACGTTCAATTCTTCGAGTAATTGCTTTGACTGTTTTGCTTGATGCTCAAGTTGCGAGAAGGTCAGTGCCATCTGCATGGTTGAGGCTGCAATAGCCGCCAGCACTTCAAGGTTACGCGCCGGAATATTCGCGAAGACATCAGGTTTCAAGCTATCTAGAGTCAGAATGCCCAATAACTTGTCGCCAAATAGCAAAGGCAAGCCCATACAAGCATGCATTGGTAAATCGCCATCATGGTCAATAAGCAAACCATCGAAAGGATCGGGTAGGGAGCTGTCAGCATCGAAACGAACAGGAGAGCGAGACGCGCAGATCTCTTCAAATCGTGGGTGTTCTGAAATGATAAAGCGACGACCGAATGTATCTCGGCTGAGCCCTTGCATTGCGATAGGTACTAGCGTGTCGCCTTGAAGGCTTAAAAGCGCGACACAATCACACGTTATGGTTTTGCGAATGGCATCGATCAGGCGATTGAAACGATCTTGATCGTTGACACCACTTGCGAGGCCAATGGTCATTTCCATGAGGGTAGATGCGGAGATATCTTGCATAAAAAACTCTAACTGTGTGTGTTTATCTACATAATAGAGTCTTATTGACTTAAAAAAAAGGTCTTTTTGACATTTTTATAAGATGAGTTTTGAGAAGAAAACCAGTAATGACGGGGATTGATAAAGTTGGCACTGATTGTGCAGAAGATACAGAGAAGCCCAAATATAGCGCTGATTAAACAGACTATTCTTGATCTCAATCAATCAGGTTGCATTAATCAGGTTTCGCGATTTTTTGAAATGAAAACGAGTCAAAATAACTCAGTTTCTAAAAATAACTAAGGTTTCAGAAAATCGATAAGTCATTCTTAATTTTTAGTAGTCAAAATGACATATAGGTCATAAGGCTCAGTGTTCGGAGTAAATTCATGCTTAACAATGCACATATCGAAATCATCAAATCTACTATTCCTCTACTTGAGAGCGCAGGCCCAGCTTTAACTCAGCATTTTTATCAACGTATGTTCACGCATAACCCTGAGTTGAAAGATATCTTCAATATGACTCACCAAAGAACAGGTCGCCAAGGCGTAGCACTGTTTGAAGCTATCGCGGCATATGCAAAGAACATTGAAAATCTAGCAGCGTTAACAACTGCCGTTGAACGTATTGCTCAGAAACACACAAGCTTTAACATTCAACCAGAGCACTACCAAATTGTTGGTTTGCACCTGATTGAGACATTACGTGAACTAGCTGCTGACGCCTTTACTCCAGAAGTGGAAGAAGCATGGACAGCCGCTTACCTATTCTTGGCGCAAGTATTCATCGATCGTGAAGCTGAACTTTACCTACAGCGTAAGCAAGCTGTTGGTGGTTGGGAAGCAGCGCGTGCGTTTGTGATTGCAGACAAAATCGAAGAGTCAGCGCTAGTAACAAGCTTTATCCTTCAGCCAAAAGACGGCGGTGAAGTTCTGGATTACACACCAGGTCAATACATCGGTATCGAAGTGAAACCAGAAGGCTCTCAATACAGCGAGATTCGTCAATACTCACTGTCTGATAAGCCAAACGGCAAGCAATACCGTATTTCTGTTAAACGTGAAGGACAAGGCCAAGAGACACAAGGCGTTGTATCTAACCACCTACACGATACGGTTGCTGTTGGTGATGAGGTTAGCCTATACGCACCAGCGGGTGACTTCATGTATCAAGAGCGCAGCAAGCCAGTAACACTTATCTCTGCAGGTGTTGGTGTAACGCCAATGCAGTCTATGCTTGAGTTCCTAAACACGGAAGATAAAAACGAGCCAGTACTTTACCTTCACGCTTGTGAGAACGTAGGCCAACACTCTTTCACGACTCGTGTTAAAGATATTGTTGCCGACAAAGGTTGGAAAGCGAAAACGTGGTACATGAACAAAGATGAATCTGCATGTGAAAACACGCATCAAGGTCAAATGGATCTAGCGTCTATCTCTGATACTAAAGGCTTTGAAGAGAGCGATTTCTACATCTGTGGTCCTGTTGGTTTCATGAAGAACATCGTAGAGCAGCTAGATGCAATGAAAGTTGACCGTTCACGCGTTCACTACGAAGTATTCGGCCCTCACGCTAACTTCTAATAGGTCTCGGCATTTCTAGTAACACTCGCCTGAACTATTAATACCTTGCCTATTCAAAGGCCTCACAGTGTGAGGCCTTTTTGGGTTTGGTTGGTTTTGTCTGACATCATCGACTACTGCAGAACACGATGGTTCAGCTAAGATCTTTTCGCTTCTATCTAAGAACGTTTCATCTTCTTGGACATGTAGTCGGAATCGAAAAACTCAGGCCAGTACATTTTTACGTAACCACCGGCAACCCAAATCACTAGAATGGTGGCGATGGTTAGCTCAAAGAAACCAAACTTGTGTAGCCAATACCATTGTGGGTATTCCGCGCCGAAAAATGTAGTTAGACGATGCATGGCAATAGCGCTGATCACAGATGGGAAGGTGACGGCAGCAATCGAAGGTTGGAACTTCAAACGCATTAGGCGGATGTAACACAAGTAAATCAACAAAGTCATGGTGATGGCAATGCCCGCCAATGCACCTGTTAGAATCGGGTCTGGGTTGTCGAAGTTAACCAAGTAAGCGGCTAAAGACAAGTTAACCGGAGCTGCCATGATAGCGAGTGTTGGTCTTGCTCGGCGAGGAAGATTGCCTTCGAACACCAAGCGGTACAACACCACTGGCAACATAAGGAAATAGATACCAATACAAGTGACCGCAAGTGTTTCTGAAAATACTGTGTGCCCGAACTGTGTGCCAGCTAAGGAGCTGCTGATCAAACCGACCGGATACAGAAACCAACTCGGTACAATGTTCGACATTTTGAAGTTGATGATCTGAAAACTGAAGAACAACACCATCATGGTAAAGTGAAGCAATAGCGCGCAGAACCAAACTGGGTAGGCGATAGCTGGCGATATCTCGGCTAAATAGTCGCACAGAATCAGTAAAGCCATGCTCATTGGTGCCATCAAGCTTCCGCTTAACGGGTGGCGAATATCATTAAGGAAGGTATTAAAGCTCGTTAAATAGCGCAGTAAAACAGGCAGCAATAATAGCGCGCCGAATGCAGCGAGGTAGGGACGAATTATCTCACCAATGCCAGGGATATATAACGCCCAAGCTTGTCCTAACCCAATAACGCCAAGTGCTAAAGACGCCTGAGATGGCGGCACATTTTTTACTTGGGTTAATCTTCTCCAGTTCAACGACTTACTCCGACTTAGTTAATTAAAGACTTTTAGATTATTTGCTTTAGTTAGAGTGTCTAGGTCTTTCATCAATAGATTTTGAGGGCACTCAACTAATTTTGAGTGGATGATACCAAGTTTAACGTTTGCTTTTTTGATTTTGATACGGAATCGGGAGATTAAGCACGTTGAATGTGTGCTTTTTTTTCATGAGTCATTTGTAATTAACGTACTTCCTCTTGCTGAGGGAGATCTTGTTGTCTTAGTTTTTCGTTTTTCAGCGTACGGTTAAGCAGTTGACTGTAAATTGGCTGCCCACCTAACATTTGAGCAATGATTACCGCACCTAAGCAGGTAATGATCAACGGTAGGATCAGGTAGTAGTTATTGGTCATTTCAATAACCAACAGAATACCAGTGATAGGTGCTCGCACGGTGGCGGCAAATAATGCTCCCATGCCAGCAATGGCAAACATACCCGGTTCAATATTCAGTTCAGGAAAGAATGCCGCTGCGATAAGCCCGAACGCATAACCAAAGAGTGTTCCTAGCGCAAGCATTGGTGCAAAGATACCACCCGGTGCACCAGAGCCGAAACAAAGTAGCGTGGTGAGCACGCGCCCTAAGAAGATTAACAGCAGCACGTTTGCGCTGTAGTTGCCATTCGTGATGTTCGGGATGATACCAATACCACCACCAGTTAATTCAGGTATATAGAGCAGCAACAAGCCAAAGCAACCACCAAGTAGGGTACCTGTCATCAAGTAGCGTTTACGGTCATTCTTGTGGATCGCCACAAACAGGTCTTGGGAAAGCGTAATCAGCTTATTGAAAATTACACCAAACAGACCGAATAACACTCCTAACAATAAGAATAACCAAAGTGCGTCGAGTTCAGGCGGCTGGTACTGAGGCATTGTGATAACGGCAGATTGGCCATTGATAGAACGAAATACAATGTTGGCTGAAACTGCTGAGATGATGACGGCTTTGATTGATATGAGTGAGTAGCGAAACTGTGGTCTCATCTCCTCAACCACAAACATGATTCCTGCCAGTGGTGCGTTAAATGCGGCGGCTAAGCCACCAGCGGCACCTGAAGCCAACAGTGAGTGGCGAGTGTCATCGTCTTTGACTCGAAAGATATCAGTGACCATACGACCGATACTGCCGCCCATTTGAACGGTTGGCCCTTCACGGCCTAAAACCATACCAGAGCCTAATGCGCCCATACCGCCAAAGAATTTTACTGGCAATACTCTCCACCATCGAACAGGGCGCATACCGTCCATCGCACCTTCAATTTCGGGGATGCCTGAGCCTGCAGCCTCTGGAGCAAAGCGGTGAACGAGGAAGTAACCAATAAAGGCAAATGCAGCACTAATAAGGAAAGCGGCCAACCAAAGGGGTAAATAGCTACCGATTTCATCTTTCAGCCAATCGGTACGAGTTTCTGTGATGAAATGAACCGCGACTTCGAAATAGGTACCCACTACGCCAGCAAGTACACCTACAATACAAGAAAGAAAGAGAACGGAAGCGGGTGTCTTATCTCTTGAGAGAAATTGATTAATAGCATCCCTTGGCATTTTGGCTAATAAGGATTGCTTAATTTTCTCTCTTCTGGTCATAGAAATAAGTTTCCTGAATGAGTTAAGGCGGGGTTGCATTAAATTATACGCTTCCTCTGCATATCCTATAGCAACAAAGATGAAAAGTTGAATTTCATTTATGGAATGTGCGTGTTACATAAATGGAATCTATGGTCAATAGTGGAATCACCGTCACAGTTTTGATCGATTCTCTGGCGGCGGCTTGAATATCCCCAAAAATGAACCATAGTTAAATCGTAAAGCAACATAACGAACCGCAAGGAGAAGTGAGGTTTTACACACAATTTGGATGGATTCAGAAACAAAGTTTTAGTTCCTCGTTAAATGTTCAGGTCGATATTTAAGGCTTCCTGATTCGCGAACTCACGATTGAGTAACGAGGGTGAGGCGTACTGAGTAAGTACGCCTTTAGTTCGTCTGGAGCATCCCATTTCCACATTCTGCCTCTACTGTTTATCTCTTCTGATTATTTTCGCGCCAACCTCTATTAACGAATCTCAGTGTAAACAATCGATTGGGGTCAACTTTTTGGTGATTGAGTATATACTCCCTTAAAAAGGAGAACTGATATGACTAAAAAAGTTCCTACGAACATCATTACGGGTTTCTTGGGTGTTGGTAAAACGACAGCCATCTTGAACCTGCTAAAAAATAAACCTGAGAATGAAAACTGGGCTGTTCTGGTTAATGAGTTCGGGGAAATCGGTATTGACGGTGCATTAATGACAGATCAAGGCGCTTTGATTAAAGAAGTGCCGGGTGGATGCATGTGCTGTACTGCGGGCGTGCCTATGTCAGTGGGTATTAATGCCTTACTTCGCCAAAAGCCAGACCGTTTATTGATTGAGCCGACAGGGCTTGGTCACCCTAAACAGGTTATAGCGACACTGACTTCCGATCAGTACACACCATATGTCGATTTAAAAGCGACGCTTGGTTTGGTTGACCCACGAAATCTGTCTAATGAAAAGTACACCTCGAATCAGAATTTTAATGATCAACTAAATAGTGCAGATGTGATTCTTGGTACTAAGGTTGACCTTGTTCATTCTGAAGACATCGATGTGTTCAATGATTGGGTGACGGATCAAACGCCAGCAAAAGTCTTCCATAAGCTAATTCACGATGGTGAAGTGCCATTGGAAGTGTTGGACATTGAAAGAGTATACGGTGGTGCTTCCTCTCATATTGAAGCGCATCATCACGATCATGCTGAACAAGAGCCTCAATTCCAACTTCCGCCTGGTGAAGCTTTCATCCGTAAAGAGAATAAAGGACAGGGCTATTTCAGTTGTGGTTGGTTGTTTGGCGCAGAGCATAAGTTCGACTTCGATGCGCTATTCTCTATGTTGTCGGATCTAACGGCCGAGCGTGTAAAAGCCGTCGTGAACACCGACCAAGGTTGCTACGCATTCAATGTGGCGAATCAAGTCGTGTCTGTGAACGAAATTACACTGGATGGCTTTGAATCTCGATTGGAAGTGATCGACTCGCAGCTCATGCCATGGGGCGATCTAGAGCAGATTCTACTCAAGCTGTGTGGCATCAAATAGCCCAGTTTTTGCTGTTTGAACCAAGGATCTTGGTGTTTACTTCGTTGAAGGCGGGATAAACACCAGATTAAATGAGAAAGTTTGCGTTATATCACGATAAATGTGAGATAAATCACTCTAATTACTTTATAGTGCTCGGCTGAAATAAGAATGTAGGCTGTCTGCTTAAGGAACCCGTAACAATGTCATTTTCCTCTCAAGGTTTTGCTCCTGAATTAGTCAAAGCGTTGACTGAGTGTGGTTATGAAAAACTCACTCCAATTCAACAAAAAGCGATTCCAATGGCTCGTAAAGGCCATGATATTTTTGCTACTGCTCAAACCGGCACGGGTAAAACAGCGGCATTTTCATTGCCTGTTATTCAACACCTTTTGAACAGCGGTAAAAAAGCGTCTAGAGGAACGGCTCGCGGCCTTATTCTTGCTCCAACTCGTGAGCTTGCTGCGCAGATCGCTCAAAACATTAAAGACTACGTTAAATACACGGATCTAAGCGTTTCTGCGGTTTACGGTGGTAACAAGATGTCTTCACAAGTTCGTCAACTAGAACTGGGTGTGGATATTTTGGTTGCAACCCCTGGCCGTTTAGAAGAGCACTTAGAAGCGGGTAACGTGTCTATTGCTAACCTAGAATTCCTAGTATTTGATGAAGCTGACCGTATCCTTGATATGGGCTTTATCAATGCCGTTCGTAAGATCATGTTGGATGTAGAAACATCACCGCAAATCATGATGTTCTCTGCAACGACTTCTACTCAGTTAAACCAACTGTCTGTTGATATTCTGCGTAAACCAAAACGTATTAGTGTTGAGCGCGAAAACTCAACGGCTGCTACTGTCGGCCACGTGGTTTACCCAGTGGATCAAGAACGTAAAACTGAACTGCTTTCTGAGCTTATTGGCCGTAAAAACTGGCGCCAAGTGCTTGTGTTCGTGAACTATAAAGAAACAGCGAATGATGTAGTTAAAGAGCTTAAGCTTGACGGTATTAAAGCGGTACTTTGTCACGGTGATAAAGCGCAAAGTGCTCGTCGTCGTGCTTTGGATGATTTCAAAGAAGGTAGAGCACGTGTGATGGTAGCAACCGACGTTGCAGCTCGTGGTCTTGATATCGAAGACTTACCACACGTAATTAACTACGACATGCCTTTCCTAGCGGAAGATTACGTTCACCGTATTGGCCGTACAGGTCGTGCTGGTAAACAAGGTCACGCAATCTCTTTCGTTAACCGCGAAGAAGAGCTGACTGTTGTTCAAGTTGAAAAACTGATTCAACAACGTATTCGCCGTGTTGAACAACCGGGTTACGAACCGAAGAAACGTGATGCTTACATCGAGAAGCTGAACACTAAATCGGCTTACAAAAACCGTCAGGGTCGTAAGAACAACGCGAACGAAGAGCCACAAGATCAAGCAAGCGCTGAACGTCGTTTGACTATGATGAAGCGAATTAAAAACCGTCGTAAGTAATTACGGTTGGTGATTGAAAAGAGCCACTGTTATGTGGCTCTTTTTGTTTGTATTGATCGCAATATTGTTTATTGTCATTACTGCTTCGTTTCAACCTCGCTTCATTTCAAGCCCGATCAAGAAACAAGAACTAATAAATAAAAACAAGTCGATAAGGTAATAATATGGATAGCGCACTACTTTGGGCTTTTATTCCCACGTTTTTCTTCGTGTCAATCACGCCCGGTATGTGTATGACTTTGGCGTTGACACTTGGAATGAGTGTTGGATACAAGCGTACATTATGGATGATGATCGGTGAACTGGCTGGTGTCGCTGTGGTTTCTATTGCCGCGGTATTGGGTATCGCTTCGATCATGTTGAATTACCCATGGCTATTTACGGGCTTTAAATTTGTTGGTGCGGGTTACCTGTTTTATTTAGGCGTTCAGATGTGGCGTTCGAGAGGCAAACTGGCGATCAGTACTGACAACCAAACAACAAAAGTCAGCAATGATTGGGACTTGGTGGTTCAAGGCTTCGTGACAGCTATCGCGAATCCGAAAGGTTGGGCATTCATGATTTCGTTATTGCCTCCTTTTATTAACAGCAATAAAGACTTAGCACCGCAGTTACTCATTCTCGTGTCAATCATTCTGGTTTCTGAGTTTGTTTGCATGACTTTATACGCGACCGGCGGTAAGAGCTTAAAACATATGCTCGGCAAGGCGGATAACGTTAAGTTGATGAACCGTATTGCTGGTACGTTGATGATGGGTGTTGGTGTGTGGCTGTTCGTGAGTTAATTCTGAAAAGCGATAACGGTTAGAGATCTCCGACTCAGTCGTCCCTCCTTCTCGAGGATGACTAGAGCTTGGTATGACGAGCTCTTTGGATGATGATAAGTTTTTAAGGCTTGGTTCCTTACTTAAACCGAAGAATGCATAGAATATAAAAAGAGCAATAGGGCATTTGGCCTTATCGCTCTTTTTGATTTTACTGAGCTAGCGAACAGAAACTAGATAACAGAAATGTTTCTGATCTTAGCTAGATTTGCGTATTAAACCGCGATTTCACCGCCGTCTTCACGACGAATCACAACCGTAGATGCTCTTGGACGAACATTGCCTTGAGTTTGTGCTGTTGCATCTTCAGACGATGGCCAGTTTGCAGGGTGTTGAATGTTCACAAACAGTGATTTGAAATCTGGGCTGATGGTAAAGCCAGTCACTTCACAACCGTTTGGACCCACAAAGAAGCGTTTAAGCTGTGCTTGGTTGTTTGCATCAATCACCGCACTGTTGCCGTTGTCATCCGTTAACTGAGATGGAACCACTGCCAGCATTTGGTCATTGGTGTAGCCAGTGACTTCGTCTGCGCCGTTATCTGTCTGAATCCACAAGATGCCACGAGCATCAAACGCTAAGCCGTCAGGGCTCGCGAATTGGTTCATGTCTGTTAGACCAGAGCGGTTAATAGATTTGTCTTCCACTGCTGGTGAACCAAATACGAAGATATCCCAATCGAACTCGCCTGCCGTTTTGCCTTCATCCCAACGGATAACATGACCGAACTTGTTGTCTACGCGAGGGTTCGCAGAGTTCGCTTCTTTACGCTTGTTGTTATTAGTCAGCGTTAGGTAAGCCGTACCCGTCATTGGGTCAACAGAGCACCATTCAGGGCGATCCATTGGCGTTGCACCAACAAGGTCGGCAGCGCCTGCTGTATTGATGATAAGCGCTGCTTGAGAGTCAAATGAATCACCTAGCTTACCGCCGTTTGTAGTCTTGCTGCCCAACGTTAGTGGTAGCCAAGTACCTGAACCATCATCGTTGAACTTAGCCACATACAGTGTGCCTTTGTCCATGTACTTATCACCTGCACTTAGGCGATTGCTAGGCTCTGCGTCACGCGGGTCCCAATTTGCTTCAGAAACGAATTTGTAAAGGTATTCAAAGCGAGAATCGTGACCAGAGTAGAATACGATTGGCTCGCCTTCGGTCAACTTACCAAACGTACAGCCTTCGTGACGGAAACAACCCAGTGCAGAACGTTTCTTAGCGCGAGAGTTTGCTGTGTATGGGTCTATTTCAACAATGTAGCCGTGACCGTGTGCTTCGTTACGGTAATCGTCCATTGCTGACTCACCTGTTGGTGTTACGTCAAAGCGAGCAAATTCATCTAGGCGTTCTTGTTTGTTACCTGAAAGCGTGTCCCAACCGTAACGTGTTTTGTCAGTAGCGATACCAATACGTTCTTGCGCTGGTGTTGTCTCGCCTTTGTTAACGAAATAACCCGGCCAGTTTTCTTCACACGTTAGGTAAGTGCCCCATGGTGTGTAGCCATTACCACAGTTGTTCAACGTGCCACGAGCTTGGCTGCCGTCTTGTGAGAACTTGGTTTTGGTAAATTCACTGTGTGCAACAGGACCAGACAGATCCATTACGGTCGCGCCTGTGTAGCGGCGGTTCAGAGGATCGTTATCGACCATCACCCATTGGTTGCCTTCAAGTTTTACACGAACCACACTCACGCCGTGTGCGTTGATCTCTTTACGTACTTCATCAAGGCTAGGGCGGTTGCCTTCATCGTATGTAGGACCATTAGCGTGCAGTGCTTTTTGGTCGATGTATTCGTGATTAATCACCAACAAACCGTCGTTGCTGTTGCCATTAAGCGGGAAGAAGTGCATGCCGTCGTGGTGCATGCCCAGTGAGTTTGCTTGATCTTGTGCGTTGTTGGTTCCATCTTTTAACCAAGCATTGCCTTGCTTGTTAAGTGGAGTACCCCAAGGAACCAATACTTGTGCTGTATAGCCTTTTGGCACAACGACACTGTCTGTCAGTGAGCCTTTAACCGATTCGAATGCAAGTGTAGCAGTGCTTTTTTGCGGTGCGCTAGATGATGCTGTCGCCGCGTGCGCTGTGCTGTGGCCTGCTAAACCAAAAGCACCAAACGCCGTCATTGCACTGATGCCTAAACCGCCTTTGAGAACATTTCTTCTTGAAAGGTTCGCATCTAAAACTTCTTCGAAGGGTTTGTTTTTGCTCTTATTAAAACGAGTGCTATCAAATGTTTCCTTGCTCATCTTTACTGCTTCCTATTGGCTGATTTTATTATTCGTTATTCATGACTTACCCACCTACTAACTAATTGGTTAATAAGTTGGGTCAATGTGTGACTAATCGTGAAGCAGTTAAGTGACAGATTTTTATAGATTTGATTAAGGTTTTGTTTCTGTAGCACGATTTTTGCCATTAACACCCTTGTGTAATACAAAACTCTTGGGGATTGATGTGGAACTGTGTATAAATGCTTTATCAAACGAAAAGAGAGGCAGTTATGAAATTAGATAAAATCGAAAACAAAAATCGTCGCCTACGCAAAAAGCTATACCTAGGTGAATTCGCGATTCTGGGTTTTGAAGTAAGCTGCAAGACATCGATTACTGATTTTGATCAATACGATGTGTTCATTGATGAGCTCATTGATTTCATCGACAGCATCGGTCTGTGCTTTGGTGGCGGCGGCCTTGAGCTGTTTGAAGGTTTCTTATGCTCAATTGAGCGCTACCGTTCAGTAACAGAAGCAGAACAACTGCAAGTTGCTCAATGGCTTGAAGCTCGTGCTGAAGTAAGCAAAGTGGAAGTTAGCGAACTGATTGACGCAAACTACGCGTTCTAATTTGATGTTGTGTTGTTAGCTCGATTGAAAGGCCAAATACGGCTTAGGAAAGAGTAACAACAGTACGCTAGAATAAAGGCCGAATCGTTAAATCGATTCGGCCTTTTTGCGTTTTATTCGTTCCATTTCTATTCTTTATCTTCTTTTCTATCCCTTCTGACGTAAATGATAAATTGATATTTTTCGATTAAATATTAGTACTTTATCGCTATTTTTATTTGCAGTAATAAGCTTGGATAAACTTGTGAGAGTTTTATGAGAATTCAATGAAGTTGCTGATAGATTTGATCGTCATTCTTAGAGTCAACAACACCACAGTTCGTTCTGGCAAAGGTAACGGTATATCGCTGTTATTCGTTTTGTTGGCAACGATAGGACTCGATAAAGGATGGAATCAAAATGAATAAACGTACTCAAATCAGCTTAGTGATCAGCTCGGCTATGTTGGCCTTCGGAGCGGCTCAAGTTCAGGCTGCTGAGCTTGAAGTCACTGTCACTAATGCAACGAAAGGGATCTACTTTACGCCTATTTTAGCGGCGGCTCATGACTCAAGCTTGTTCATGTTTAGAACGGGTGAAACGGCTTCTTCGGAACTAGAGTCCATGGCCGAAGGTGGCGATATTTCAGGTTTATCTGGTGTCATTGCCAACGCGGGAGGCGTGGTGGTTGAGAACCCAGCGGCCGGCATCCTCAATCCAGGCGTCGCAACTACGTTTGATATCAGTACTGGTGATTTAGAGTACCTATCATTGGGTGCAATGTTGCTGCCGACAAACGACGGCTTTGTTGGTCTAGATAGCTGGAAGATCCCAACTCAAGCGGGCACCTACAAAGCGACTCTAAATGGTTATGACGCAGGCACAGAAGCCAATGATGAGCTGGCGGGCAGTATGCCGAACCCTCCATTCATTACCTTTGGCGCTGGTGGCACAGGTGTAGAAACGGCAGTATCAAACGCTAAGGTTCATATTCATCCAGGTAACATTGGTGATGGTGATGCGGCGGGCGGCATCAGTGACCTCGATAGCAGTAGCCATCGATGGTTAAACCCTGTTGCAACTATCACCATTGTTGTGAAGTAAGGGGGATGTATGAAAGCTAGAATTCTATTTATCGCTGCATCAGTAGCTGTGTTAGCGGGTTGTCCGGACGATGACGACGATTACTATCGCTATGATGTGAGTGTTACTAACCTCACCCCCAATCAACCAATGTCACCACTCGCGGTGTTGACTCACAATACGAATTTTGATCTGTTTGAAGTTGGGCAAAGTGCCTCTGTCGATCTGGAATACTTGGCGGAAGGGGGTAGTAATGCACAATTGCTTGCGCTCAGTGACAGTGACGCCAATGTTTATCAAGGCATCTCAGGCAATGGACTGATTCTTTCAGGTGAGCAAGACACGGTGTCGATTCGTGTCGACCCAAATCAAGAAGGGTATATCTCAGTTGCTTCCATGTTGGTGAACACCAATGATGCGTTTGTCGGCGAATCCGGATTATCGCTCAAGTCATTAGCGGTGGGTGATACCTTTACCATGAACATGAATGTTTGGGATTCGGGAACTGAGCTGAACGATGAGCTTGCTGCAACCATTCCGGGACCAGCAGGCGGTGGTGAAGGTTTTAATACCACACGAGACGACACCGATATAGTGAGTTTTCACTCTGGCGTAATCAGCCAAGATGATGGCCTTACGACTTCTACTTTAAGTGCAAATCATCGTTTCCTTAACCCCGGTGCAAGAATCACCATTACTCGAACTCAGTAACAGGTTGAAAGCACGATGAAAGAATTCCTGCTCTGTTCCGGTCAATTGAAAGGTGGGCGGACTCAGAATAGAGCAGGGATCATGAATAGTGCTGCGGTAAATTTGATGGCAAACATATTGTTGGTTGAAGACGATGATGACTTGGCTGAACTGGTGCAGATGCATCTTAAGTTCCAAGGGCATAACGTAATCAGAGCTAATGTGATTGAAAAGGCTCAGGCGCTCTATAAAGAGGGTCATTTCGATTTGATCGTACTGGATCGTGGCTTACCAGACGGTGATGGACTCGATTTCTGTCGAATGTTGCGTCAGCAAGAGGATTGGACGCCAGTACTTATGCTAACCGCAAGGGACGCTGAGTTAGATAAGGTGTCAGGCTTAGAAGCCGGTGTTGATGACTACATAACGAAACCTTTCAGCGTTCTCGAGTTTCAAGCAAGAGTGAGGAACGTGCTTCGCCGTTTAAGCCATGTCGAATCAGCCACTCAAGAGGTTGTGACAGCAGAATCGATTATGAATTTTGGTGGGCTCACTATTCAGCCTGAACGCCATCAGGTGTCACTCAATAACCAAGACGTACCGCTGACTGCTACCGAGTTTACCTTACTTCATTTCTTAGCAACTCGCCCGGGGCGTGTGTATAGCAAAGACGAGCTACTCGATCATGTTTGGAATACTCATCACTCTGGCTATCACCATACCGTGTGTAGCACAGTCAACCGTCTAAGAACCAAGCTTGCGATGCCGAATAGTGATGATGATTTCATTAAAACCGTTTAGGGTGTTGGCTATAAGTTTGAGTCAAAAGCTTAAGCCTATGTGTAGCGTCCCAAGCTTACTTAAAGGCCAGTAAGACTCAAGCGCCACCGAGGAGATAACATGAGTTTCAAATCGCGTTTAGTGTTGTTCACCAGTTTGTGGTTTCTGCTCGTGAGTGTGGTGATTGCTTACACCTATCATTGGCAAAAAGAGACCATAGAACAAAGAACTAAACAGAGCTTACACAAAGAGCTCGCCGTTCATATGCGCGATGATAATCCTCTGATGATTGGTACCGACTACAACCCTAAAGCGCTCAAATCCATTTTCCACACCTTGATGTTGATAGGGCCAGATTTCGATATCTACTTCCTCGACAGTCAGGGCAAAATTACGACTCATGCCGCGCCAGAAGGCACTGTGTTAGCGAATCAGATAGACTTAGCGCCTATTCAACAGTTTTTAAACGACGAGCCGTATCCCATTCTGGGGGAAGATCCGATCAATCCCGGGGCTCGTAAGGTGTTTTCCGTAGCAGCGATTGAAGAGCTAGGTTCGACCGTCGGATATCTGTACGTTTTGATTGGCAGTAATCGTCACACCGTGATTGCCAATTCGCAGGTCGACACGCCATACATCGCGCTAGCGGGGCTCATGCTGATCTCTATCTTAGGTTTTGCGGTTGGAGCTTATCTGTTGGTCAAACGTAGCCTGTTAAACCCAATAGAAGCAGTAACCAACAAGCTACAACAACAAGCAGAGCAAGATTTTCGATTGGATCCGAACTTTATTCATCAAGTACCAGAATTGGTGCCGATTGCACGCTCGTATCAGTTAATGGCGAAGCACATTCAACAGCAATTTTTGCAACTTGAATATCAGTCATCACACCGCAGACAAAGCTTATTGCAACTCAGTCATGATTTGAAAACGCCATTGTCGAGTGTGTTGGGGTATCTAGAAACGTGGAAGATTCAAAACCCGCAATCAGACCCGTTAATTGACGTTGCTTACCGTAATGGCAACAAGTTGTCTGAACAACTCCATTCGCTGCTAGATAGCGCCAAGAATGATAATCCTGTTCCCACATATCAATACGCTTCAATCGATTTCAATGGGCTGATGAGCGAATGTTTAGAAACGATTCAAAGCCAGTATCGCCGTAAGAATGTTGAGTTGAACGTTCATATGCCTAATGGAATCAAGGCTGTGGGTGACAGTGATTTGCTTGAGAGGTTGATTTTGAACCTGTTAGATAATGCATTGAGGCATAGCCCAAGTGGCACTGTGGTGTCGTTAGATGTTGGTTTTGAAGCGGATTCCAAACGGGTGAAGGTGGTGATTCATAATGAGGTTGAACAAGAAGCGCCAAACGGCTCGTTAGGTATCGGCACTAAAATCGCGCAGTCGATACTGATGTTACATCACAGCGTGCTAGAAACAACAAAGGCAGAGAACTCCTTTCAGCAAAGCTTTTACTTGCCTTCGGTATAGCTCTATCTGCCTTCGTTTAGCTTGATGTGTTCTTGCGTAGAACTAACGTTAAGCGTCTTTACTGTCTTCGTTGTCTTCGTTGTCTTCGTTGTCTTCGTTGCCTTCGTTCACTTTCGCGTAGAAGTGAAGCAGCTCAGTTAACTCTTTAACCCAGCCAAACGCATCTTTAGGTGCGCTCTTTAAGATCTTTTCTACTTTCTCACAGTGCACTTCGATTGCGATTGCTTCTTCAAGGTTGAAAGAAATTGAGTAGAAGTGCCAAAGCAGTAGGCGAGTCATTCGCTCGATGTTCTGTTGCGAGTTATCCGACTCTGAGAAGGCTAGGTTCACTTCACCAAGTGCGATAGCGGTCATTCGAAGCATTGCGTCAAATTTCGCCGATTGCATGTGTTCTTCGCTGGTGACTTCTTCTTGCTCGAATGTAAACAATTCCGTCATTGCATCTTCAGGAACAAGGCGATGAATCATTCTTAAACTAAATTCTTCTAGTTCATGGCGAGGCATGGTGATTAAGCAATTTAAGGTGTAGTCGCGTTGCATGGTGTTCTCTTGGATCTGCAAAAAGGTCGGACAGTTTAATGGAGAAGCGAGTTCAGAAAAAGCAGATTTTAGTTAAGCCTACGTTTGTAGGCTTATCTGTGTACTACAAGCCCTAAAATCGATGCTTAGGGGAACTGTATTTAGGTATGAACGCAGTATCAGGCTTTGCTGTGGCTTGGCGGTTGATACTGCATCGACTGGTCGTTTCTCATGAATATGTTGCTCGCGACCAAACTGCCGATGCAAATAGAACCAAGGGCGAGCCAAGTCATCGTATCTGGAATCTCGTTAAAGAGCGGGATCGCCAACAAGGTCGCTACTGCGGGTGTTGCACTGCCAAAAGCGGCAGAGCGTTCAGCCCCTAAGGTATTAACCGCATAAAGGTAAGTGAACGCCGCGATTAAACCCGCCCCAACGCCTTGCACTGCTGAATGAACGGCAAGCTCCGTGAAGGGCCAATTAGCGATTGGTGTGTCCATTAGGTGGCTTGGGAGGGTTCCAGTCAGGATTAGGACGAGTAACAGCAAAGTAGAACAGAGAGAAATAAAACCGGCACTGACTAACGCATTAAGATTAGCGACACGGGCTGAGATGGTAAACGTCGCCCACATTAAGCTTCCGCATAAAAACAACAAATGGCCTTTGGTGTATTCAAAGTTGAAGCTGCTTAAGCTACTCCCTAAAAACAACAGTATGCCGAGCAAAACCAAACCTAAACCAACAACACGATGTCGGCTGAGTGGCTGCTTAAAAAAGAGTACCGCAATTCCAGTGACGAACAGAGGAAGCGTGCCCGGAACAAGAGCACTGCCATGAGATACCGGTACAAACTGCATCGCCGTTCCGGCAACAAGCAGATAAGGCAATCCGCTACCTACGAACATACCCGTTAGATACCGTTTAGGGACGACGGCAATTGCGCTGCGTGCTTTCCACATCAAAGGCAATAACACCAAAGCCGGTATGAGAAATCTTGTGAGAGCGATATCGGCAGGTGTTAAATCTGAATTTGCGCCGCCTTTAAGAGAAAGAAAAAAGCTCGCCCAAATGAGTAGGGTGACAGTAATAGATAAGTAGCCAAGATTCATAATATTGAAGGAGAGTGGGTGATGACTCATTATGGAACAGTTGTTGTGCCACAGGTTGGCAAGTTTTGGCCTAACTTGAACTATCGTTGATGATTTCTGCTAATATTCACCAAATAATTAACGGATTTAACTAATGTTTGGCATTTACTATGGATAGAATTGATAGACATCTTCTCGAACTGCTACAAAAAGATGGCAGGTTAACCACGGCTGAACTTGCTGATGAAGTGGGTTTATCACCTTCGCCTTGTGCAAGACGAGTCAAAAGGCTAGAAGAAAAGGGCATTATTGACGGTTATCGTGTGAGCTTGTCACGAGAACAACTCGGCATCGCAATGAGTGTGTTTGTTGAGGTGAGCCTAAACAACCACCAAGAAGTGTCGATAGATAAGTTTGAGGCGGTTGTTGTAGAGATGGAAGAGGTGATCAGTTGCCACGTTGTATCTGGGGCTTATGACTATTTGCTAGAAGTGGTTAGCCCGAACTTGATGGCCTACGAGGCATTTACAAGAAAACTTCAAAGGCTCTCTAACGTCAAAGATATTCATACCCACCTTGCGATAAGACAAGTAAAAGGCAATGCACCACTGCCAATTTATACCGATTAAGCCAAACTCTGAGCAGTAACACGAAGGCAGAATGAGCTGAAAACGAAATGGTTTACTCCTGAAGTAGAAGCGCGGTCAATATCAAAAATCATCCATTAAGTGTCAGGCTTCAGGCAATAAAAAACGGAGCACCTCGTGAAAGGTACTCCGTATATGATAGGTGCAAAACTTAGTGATACTTAAAGTTAGAGATTGAACAATCCCCAGTTTGTGCATTAATTCTGAATGAAAAAGCATGTGAATGATAATCCACGCCGTCATTCCAAATTGTCTCTCCAAATATCTTACATAGCTCTAGCTCACTTACTGAACCGAACTCTTCCATGTGTTTAGCTACAGATAAAAGTTTACCTCTTATCTCTGCAGTCCATTCCGTGTTACTCAAGCAGTTGAAAGCCATAGTCTTTTGCATATTACCTAGCCAAAATGTTTCTTGTTATTAAGTTATATGAAGATTCATGATAACAATTTTCTGGCGTTTGTAAATCTATTTTGTGATGAATATCTCACATACTCGCTTGCATTGGTCGGAAATTGAACTTCATTGTTGATAGATAGCACATTACTTTTACAACCTATTGATAAAGCTTTGATTAACGAGTTCTTAGAATATTATGAATGGGATTGAGCATATTTATCGGAAAAGTCCAGTCGAACGAGTGAGAGAATCTAATGGTGATTTCAGTTTGATGCATCGTTTGCTGGTTGGTTTATGTGGCGCGCTTCATCAATCATCGTCGCTTCTCTGCGGTATTTTGAAGACAGCTGACGGAATTTTTCACTGAGTGTATGGAGATCTCGGGAGAGTGATTGTGAGCTTTGTACGTGCACCTTTGCGCTTTCTGCCTGGCGCGGGAGTCTTGCTTTGGTGCAGTGTTTGGCGACGGCTTGCCATGAATACGCTAGAGAGTCAGCGCCTTCAAGTTCACTAGACACAACATACGCCTGTTGTAGCAAAACCTCGGAGACGTCATACGCGGTATTCATATGACTATTGAGCTGCACATTAAACCTTTCTTCATACTTTGCCCAAAGCTCAATGATCTGCTTTTCATTAAAGTGTTTAGATAACAATGTCTGTGACTCATAGGTTGAAAGAACTTGGTTGAACTCTTTGGTGTACTGATTATAGCGACCTTCAAAAGAGAGCTGACGATCCAACAGTGTTTGCCAGTTTTCACGGTCACAATGATTCGCTAGAGCGACATTGGCACTAAAAGTTGCGCTTACAATGATAACTTTCCCCCAAAAACTCATGACTTTCCTCTACTTACCGTGCGCTCTATTGAGAGTATAGATGAGCAGCAGCATGAGTTGATGTACACTTGAGACATACCTATAACGGAAGAGCTGGTGGATTTGATGAAAAAAGCGCTGATCGCTTTACTTGTGTTGTTGATATTGGGCGGAGGGGGAGGAGCGGCATACTACTTCTTGGTCATGAATAAAGACCCAATCCCACAAGAGAAAACGGAAGAGCCGGCGTTAGAAGCTACCGAGCAATCTGAATCTGAGCTTGTACCCATCATGGATCTTCAGCCTGAACCCGAGCAGACGGAATTTTACGTTTTGGAGAGAAAGCTTGAAGTGGTCGAGCAACCTGAAATTGATGGCTTGATAACAGATTACCTCTATAAAGGGGAAAAGGTGGTGGTACTCGAGAAACAAGGCGAATGGGCACGTATCTCAGACTATATAGTCCTTAAAGAAGGCGGCCCACAGACGGCGGAATGGGTCTCTATGTCAGGCTTATCGAATGATGAAGTCATTATTTCGGAAAAAGAAAGCAAAGAGATATTGGATTCCTATTTGGTTAAGTCTGATGACCTCAAGATCCATCAAGAAAAATTCCGTAATTCGGTGGCTAAACTGATCTCTGAGGGGGAGTGTGCCCCAAGTGATTTTGAAGAATTAGGCGGATGGGTGAAATCTGTTAAGTACAGCAATCGAGATGTCTATTTTATTTATTGTGGTGGGTTGTCCCTTGAAAACAAAATTTATCTTGATGTAAATACAAATGAAATATTTACGAAGTAAGATCCCACGCTCAATTTATTAATGCTATTTACTTAAGCCCACTCATAGATTGAGTGGGCTTTTTTGTCTATTCATAATGCTCATCGTCCCCATTTAGAACGTTAATTATATTGAAGCTCATATAGAATCATTAGGAACCATTTATTAATTTCTAATAATAGTTTTGTTATTATTCTCGTGATCAATCATTTCAAATTCCCACATTGCATTATTATTGAAACAAGCTGGGAGATATAGATTTATCTCGTATTAACAAAGGCTTATCTGCTTGTTGATAAAAGTAAAATTAAATAAACCTTATTAATATCAGAGCTTTGCGTTAATTTACATGTTCGTAACATTTCATTAATTTTGGGATGCAAGTCTAGTTTTTAATCATAATACGAAAATATTTTATATTTGTAATAATACTTTTTGATTTTGAGTTGTAGGGTTTAATTAAAGAAAAACGTAAAGTTTAATTATCAGCTAAGACATTATCTTATTAACATCATTGTTATTTAATTGCTTGTAAGGGATGGAACCATTAATGAAAAAGCTTGCTTTAATTACAGGGTCAAAAGGCGGTATCGGCTCAGCAATTTCCTCTAAATTAGTTGCAGACGGCTATCGTGTTATCGCGACTTATTTTACTGGAAATTACCAATGTGCCTTGGATTGGTTTAACGAAAAACAATTCACCGAAGATCAAGTGAGATTGTTTGAATTAGATGTTACCAATACTGCGGAATGTGCGCTGAGCTTAAGCAAGTTGTTAGAAGAAGAAGGCACGGTGGATGTACTAGTCAATAACGCAGGTATTACACGTGATAGCGTCTTTAAAAAGATGGATGCCGAAGCGTGGAAAGATGTGATTGAAACGAACTTAAACAGTTTGTTCAACGTGACTCAACCTTTGTTCGCTCCTATGTGTGAAAAGGGTAACTGCCGTGTCATCAACATCTCTTCCGTCAATGGTCTTAAAGGTCAATTTGGACAGACTAACTACTCAGCAGCGAAAGCTGGAATGATTGGTTTTTCTAAAGCTTTGGCTGCAGAAGGCGCTCGTAGCGGCGTAACCGTGAACGTGATTGCCCCTGGCTACACAGCAACTCCTATGGTTGAGCAAATGAAGCCTGAAGTACTGGATTCAATCAAGAACCAAATTCCGATGAAACGCTTAGCAACACCTGTTGAAATTGCAGACGCAGTGGGCTTTTTAGCGAGTGAATCTGGCGCGTACATTACAGGCGAAACATTGTCTGTGAATGGCGGCTTGTACATGCAGTAATTGGCGAAACTGAAGGGGTTGGAATGATGGAAAAAGTATTTATTGTTGCGGCTAAGCGCACTCCTATTGGTGCATTTACCGGGTCGCTAAAAAACGTATCTGCGGGTGAACTGGCTGGCGTTGCGATCAAAGGTGCACTTGAGTCTGTCGATCTTTCGTTAGATGCGATTGATGAAGTAATCGTCGGCAACGTGATTTCGGCAGGTCAAGGCATGGGGGTTGCTCGTCAGGCTTCCATCTATGCAGGGCTTCCTGAGGAAACACCAGCATACGGCGTGAACATGATTTGCGGCAGCGGAATGAAATCAGTGATGGACGCAGCGGCGCACATCAAAGCACAAGATGCTGAATTGGTTATTGCTGCTGGCGTTGAAGTGATGTCACAAATTCCTTTTGTGGTACCAGCGAGCGTTCGTAATGGTCACAAAATGGGTGACATCTCAATGAAAGACTTACTGGTTGGTGATGGCTTAACCGATGCGTTTAATCATTACCACATGGGCATGACCGCTGAAAATATCGCGAACACGTTGAATATTTCGCGCCTAGCTCAAGATAACTATGCCTTAGAAAGCCAACAAAAAGCCGTTGCTGCGATTGAGGCGGGTAAGTTTAACGAGCAAATCGTGCCTGTAGAAGTTAAGCAGCGCAGACAAACCGTCACTTTTGATACCGATGAGTATCCGAAGTCAGACGCGACATTCGAAGGTCTGCAAAAGCTTCGTCCAGCTTTTGACCGTGAAGGGTCTGTTACGGCAGGTAACGCTTCGGGCATCAATGATGGCGCGAGTGCAATCATCTTAGCCTCAGAGAGTGCAGTAGCGAAATACGGACTGACACCACTGGTAGAGCTAACGAGCTACGCACAGTCTGGATTAGATCCAAAGATTATGGGTTTAGGCCCAGTAGAAGCCGTTTCTAAAACGCTTGATAAGGCGAATCTCACTCTAGAAGAAGTAGATTTGTTTGAATTGAATGAAGCGTTTGCAGCACAAGCTCTTGGCGTAATGTACCAATTGTCAGAGCAGCATGACTTACCGCTTGATGAGTTCAAGCCAAAGGTCAATGTGAATGGTGGTGCAATCGCGCTTGGCCATCCTTTAGGTGCTTCAGGCAATCGAATTATTGTTTCACTCATCCATGAAATGCTTGAACAGAAAACGACTTATGGCGTTGCTTCACTCTGTGTGGGTGGGGGAATGGGAACCGCTGTTTTGCTAAAAGGTATTGAAGGTTAGAGCCTGATATATCGGTAGCAAGCTTAAATATCGGATCAGCTTTTCAAAGCATCGCGAGTTAATCGATGAGCGTTGGCTGAAACGATAGTGACACAAATTTATTAAACTATGTATTCATCAGGAGTTACTTATGTACACGGATATTTTCAAAACAATTACTGACCAAACTGAAAAGCAATTTGAACCGTACTTAAAGTTCAACAAGTTGGTTGCAAAGAACGTCCAAACGATGACAGAACTGCAAATGAATGCAATGCAGACTTACACGAACATGGGTCTTGCGCAAATGAAAGCAGTGACTGAAATCAAAGACGTGACTAGCCTAACGGCGTTCAACAGCCAGCAACTAGCAGCGCTAACTCAATTGTCTCAACAGATGATGAGTGATAGCTCAAAAATGCAAGCTGCTGCAAAAGAGTTCAAAGAAGATGTTGAAACACTAACAACTGAAAACTTGAAAACAGTTACACCTGCATAAATAAAATCGCCATCGAGTCAGCACAGTGTTTACTGTGAGGCTCGGTGGCGATTTTCCGATTATTGGAGTCATGTTATGTTTCAACACTTCTTTTCGGACTACCTTGTTAAACTTCAACAAACAAACCAGCAATGGTGGGAAAACTTTGAACAAAACAAGGAAGCCGCGCAATCTCCCCTAAATCAAGCGATGCAAGAGTTGAATTTTGATGATGCGTCAAAAATCTTCGAGCAAGCCGCTAACCAACCCGCCGTTCTCCTTCAGTTACAATCCCAGTGGTGGGAACAGCAACTTAAGATTTGGCAAAATGCCGCACTGATGGGTAATACCGAAAGCGTCATTACTGAAGAGCGCAGTGATAAACGCTTTATTGATGAAGCGTGGAAAAATGACCCGTTTTACAGCTTTATCAAGCAGTCTTATTTGTTATTCAGCAAAAGCTATATAGACACCATTAATTCAATCGAAGGCATAGACGAGAAAACCAAGGAACGTGTGGCGTTCTTTTCACGTCAGGCTATCAATGCTCTTTCTCCTAGTAACTTCATTGCGACTAACCCAGAGTTGATGAAGCTAACGCTTGAGCGCAATGGTGAGAACTTGCTAGATGGGCTAGAGCAGCTACAAGCTGACGTTGAAGCGAGCGCGGATATCCTCAAGATCCGTATGACCAACAATAATGCCTTCCGATTAGGTGTTGATGTTGCGAACACGGAAGGTGATGTCGTTTTTCAAAATGATCTGTTCGAGCTTATTCAATACTACCCAAAAACACCTCAGGTGAACGCCACGCCTTTGTTGATCGTTCCTCCATTCATCAATAAGTACTACATTCTCGACCTTCGTGAAAAGAACTCAATGGTTCGTTGGTTGCTTGAGCAAGGGCACAGCGTCTTCATGATGTCTTGGCGCAACCCAGGTGAAGCGCAAAAAGACTTAGAGTTCGGTGACTATGTCACGGAAGGCGTAGCGAAAGCCGTGACGGCAATTGAAGATATCACGGGTAAAGAGCAAATCAATGCTGCAGGTTACTGCATTGGTGGTACTGTTCTCGCTTCAACGGTCGCTTACTATGCTGCTAAAAGAATGAAGAAACGCATTAAAACTGCGACCTTTTTTACGACTCTATTAGACTTCTCTCAGCCGGGAGAGGTTGGCGCATATATCAATGAAACGATCATTAACGCCATTGAGAAACAGAACGATGCTAAAGGATTCATGGATGGTCGTTCATTAAGCGTGACATTCAGTTTGCTTCGTGAAAACAGCCTGTACTGGAACTACTACATTGATAACTACCTAAAAGGCAGCAGCCCAATGGAGTTTGATCTGTTGTACTGGAACAGTGACAGCACTAACGTTGCAGCTAAATGCCATAATTTCTTGCTGCGTGAGCTTTACCTTGAGAATAAACTTGTTCAAGACAAAGGCGTGAAAGTAGGCGGTGTCTGGATTGATCTCAATAAGATAAAAATACCAAGCTACTTCATTTCAGCGAAAGAAGATCATATCGCGCTTTGGCAGGGGACTTACCGTGGTGCCTTGAATACCGGTGGCAACAAGACGTTCGTGCTTGGTGAATCTGGTCATATCGCGGGTATTGTTAACCATCCAGATAAGAAGAAGTACGGGTTCTGGCTGAATGACAACCTAGACGACTCGGCGGATGAGTGGCTAACTAATGCGACTCATAATGAGGGGTCTTGGTGGACACACTGGAATCAGTGGCTACAAGGTTTTGAAACTGACGAAAAAATCGAACCTTTCAATCAAGGCTCAGAGCTTAATCCTGTGATTGGCAAAGCGCCAGGCAACTATGTAAAACAGGTGCTGCCGATTGTCGATCAAGAGCAGGTTGATAAAGAGACCGCAGAGAAAGAAGCGCCAGAAAACGAAGCTTAGGGCGTTAAGTCACATTCAATTATAAAGATACACAACGTCAGATAATAAAAAAGCCACTGAAATGAACTGACCCCCAATAG
>NZ_JBFROW010000019.1:0-121451 GCF_041471665.1 Vibrio sp. 10N.261.51.F11
CAATAATTCATCAATCTTAACCAGATCACATTTTTACTTTAATTGGTATAATTCACTAGCTACCACCAAAAACTTAAGTACGATATGCACCTAATCCTAAATGGCGACTAATATAATGAGTAAGCGTCAGTAATTTGGGATTATTATGAGGTTCTTTTTTGCACTGGTTGTATTCTTTTGTTCATTTTCTCTATCAGCAACTTCGTGGGAAAAAGAGAGTCACCCTACTAGAAATTCACCCTCATCAATTGGAAGCTATGCCAATGGCTGTCTAGACGGCGCGCAGGCTTTGCCTATTAATGGTTTGGGGTATCAGATCATTCGCCCTCAAAGAGAGCGCTACTATGGCCATACAGAAGCTATAAAGTTTATTGAGAGGTTAGGAGTCACGACCAGCGAGAAGCTCAATACTAATTTATTGATCGGTGATATTTCTCTTCCCAGAGGAGGGCGCTTTTCTTCAGGTCATTCAAGTCATCAAACAGGGTTAGATATTGATATATGGCTAAGGTTAACCAGTAAGAGGTTGTCAGAGAACGAATTAGCTGTGCCTAAACCTGTGAGCGTTGTGGATCTTACCAACTACAAATTGCGTGAATCGAATTGGACCGATGATCATTTTCAAGTTATTCGTTATGCGGCGAAAGATGAAAAAGTGGTGCGTATTTTTGTTCATCCAGTGATCAAGCAAACCCTTTGTGAACAAGAAAACTCTGACGCTAATGATAGAGCTTGGTTAGGCAAAATAAGACCTTGGTGGGGACACCACTCCCACTTCCACGTTCGTTTAAAGTGTCCTGAAGGCAGTTCAAACTGCATAGCTCAAGCGAGCCCTCCTAAAGGTGACGGTTGTGGAGATGAACTTGCAAGTTGGGCTCCAAAGACTGTTCCAGTTCCACCTCCTAAAAAAGTAGCGAAAACTAAGAAAAAGAAAAAAGTTAAAGTGATGCCAAGTCAGTGTTTGGCCTTGATATCGAATAAGTAATCCTGTTCATCGAGGCTTTTTACAGTGGTACTGCCACTGGTTTTTTCGACTCTAAAACTGGAGAAATATCACACTTTTGTCTAGAGTTTATAAACACGAGATTAAGAACATCGTTTGATATTAATAAAAGCAATAACGGTATCAGCAAGGGCGATGGCGAATTTGACAAGGTTTGGTCAGGGATTGAGTGTTTTGGGGTGAAAGATGCGGCTTATATGCAGTATGCGAAATCAGAGTCTGATACCCGTCGATAGATAATTCAAGGATAAGACTATGACTATGATTTGTGCGAAGGAATTTTCAGAATGGTTAAGACATAGGTTCAACGCTGAAAGCTCGGGTATTTCAATTTCAAGAGATGACATCAATCAGCTAACAGGCAGACAACGTTTAGACCCTAGTTTCGTAAATGATGTTCACTATGAATTGATGCAGTATGGAATGGCATTTGTGACCGATACCAGCAGGGAAAACTTTTATCTTGTTCCTATAGCTCAATCAATAAACTGGCGAGAACGACTCGAATATCAATTTGAAAAAGAGCTCTTCTGCAATATTTATCCAATCGGAAAATCAGGATGAAAAAAAAGGTTCAACTTATGGTTAAGTTGAACCTTTCTTCTTTTAGGTCAAGCCTTGAATGATAACAAACTTCTCAAGTAGCTCGTCATCAGTTTCAATATGGTTTGGGTCAGTGATGATGCATTTTGTAATCGGACACACTGACTGGCATGTTGGCTTTTCATAGTGACCTTTACACTCTGTACATAAATCAGGATCGATCTCGAAGATGCTGTCGCCCATAGTGATTGCACCATTTGGGCATTCAGGATCACACATATCGCAGTTTATGCACTTGTCAGTAATTAACAGAGCCATTATTTTCTTCTCAAGTAAGTCGCTTAAGTAAAAATTATTTGCCTGATGCGTTACGTGTATCTTGGCCTTCGCTCAAGTTACGCATCAGCAAGCCGTACTCTAGATCTAGATCTGCTGGTACAGGAATAAATACAAAGTGACCGTTACCTTTCGCATCGTCGACCGCTTCAGATTTGCGGTTTTCCATAACTTCTAGTTTGAAAACAACGTTACCTTTCGGTGTCATCATTTCTAAGCTGTCGCCTACTAGGAACTTGTTCTTCACTTCTACTTCCGCTAGGTCACCACGGCGCTTACCTGTGAACTCACCAACAAACTGTTGAGTGTCAGAGATAGAGTAACCGTACTCGTAGTTTTGGTATGTATCGTGTGTATGGCGACGTAAGAAGCCTTCAGTGTAACCACGGTGAGCTAGGCTCTCTAGTGTACCCATTAGGCTTTCATCGAATGGTTTGCCTGCCACTGCATCGTCAATAGCTTTACGGTAAACCTGAGCAGTACGTGCACAGTAGTAGAAAGACTTAGTACGACCTTCAATCTTCAGAGAGTGAACACCCATCTTCGTTAGGCGCTCAACGTGTTGGATTGCACGAAGGTCTTTTGAGTTCATGATGTAAGTACCATGCTCATCTTCAAACGCTGCCATTTTCTCTTCTGGCTTGTGTGATTCAGAAAGCAGAACCACTTCGTCTGTTGGTTTACCAAGGCCTAGTGTGTTGTCTGGACGCTCATCTTGAACTTCAATGTCTTGCGTTTCTACTTCTTGAATAGCAACACCAGTAGGGTTTGCTTCAACGATCTGACCGTTTTCGTCTTCTTTCGCTGCTTCTGTTTTGTATTCCCAGCGGCAAGCGTTGGTGCAAGTACCTTGGTTTGGATCGCGCTTGTTCATGTAACCAGAAAGCAGACAACGGCCTGAGTAAGCCATGCAAAGAGCTCCGTGAACAAAGATCTCTAGCTCTGTTTCTGGGCAGTGTTCGCGAATCTCTTCGATCTCTTCAAGCGATAGCTCACGAGATAAGATCACACGCTCAACGCCTTGAGTTGACCAGAACTTAACGGTCGCCCAGTTTACTGCGTTTGCTTGAACAGAAAGATGGATTGGCATTTCAGGGAATGCTTCACGAACCATCATGATAAGACCAGGATCTGACATGATAAGCGCGTCAGGGCCCATGTCTACAACTGGTTTGAGGTCGCGAATGAATGTTTTTAATTTAGAGTTGTGCGGCTGAATGTTACATACAACATATAACTTTTTGCCTTGAGCATGAGCTTCATCGATACCGATTTGTAGGTTTTCGTGATTGAATTCGTTGTTACGAACACGAAGGCTGTAACGTGGCTGGCCTGCGTATACTGCATCTGCGCCGTAGGCGAATGCGTAACGCATGTTTTTGAGGCTTCCTGCCGGTGATAATAGTTCAGGTACAAATGGTTTTTGTGTAGTCATTGCTTCGTTCTCTAATCTGATCTCAAGTCAGGTTGATACCACCAAGTGATATCAAAGGGGCGCAAATTTTACGCTAAAATGAGTTTGGTTGATAGCCCTAAAGATAGCAATGACATTAACAAGACGGTCTAGAGGCAGATATAAGTGAGAACTTAGTGAGAAATAAGCTCAGATACCGTTAGCACCTGAGCCTATAGTTTGACTGATTAAGCGTTAGGTTGAGTTAACCCGCCTAATGATTCAAATAGGTTTGGAAGGAAAACACTGAACTCACCACAAAGTAGAGAGAAGTCCGCATCAAAACGCGCAGCTTGATCTTCACGAGGAATATCGTCGTTTTCGTCTTTGAGCTCATCACTGAATTTTAGGCGTTTGATGCTGCCATCTTCTGCAAGAATGAATTCAATACGGTCTTGCCAGTTGATAAGAAGTTTCGTCACCATCTTATTGGCTTCGATGTGGTTTTTAATCTCATCAGCTTCTAGTTCTTGTTTCTTAACTCGAACAATACCGCCGTCTTCTTGAATAGATTTTAGTTCTGCTTCATCAAGCATAGTGATGCCTTGTGGCGTATCACCTGATTTCACCCATTCTGTAAGAGTCGTTTCGATCGCTTGCTCTGGGATAGCTGGCACTACTGGCAGGCTACCCATTGTCTTACGTAGCAATGCTAATACATCTTCTGCTTTTTTGTAGCTGCTCGCATCAACCACAATGAAACCTTCTTTTGGCATGATCAGCGCGTAAGTGAAGTTGCTGCGGCTGAATGCTCGAGGAAGTAGATCAATGATGATGTCTTCTTTTAGGCTGTCTTTCTCTTTCTTTTTCAGAGGGGTACCAGACTCTGCCTCAAGCGTTTCTACTTTTGCGTTCAATGATTCTTTGATCACAGAAGCGGGTAGCATTTTCTCTTCTTTCTTTGCACAGATAAGAATGCGGTTTTCTGATACGTGCGTCATCATATCGCCATGTCTACCCATTGCGTGTACCCAACCAAACTTCTGTTTGTCTTGGCTACCACAAGGAGTAAAGCGGAATTCTTCAAGTTGTTTCTCTAGCTGATCTGCGTTGAAATCAATATCACGGTTGAAGCGATAGACTAGACAATTTTTAAACCACATATATTTTTCTCATACCTTTTTAGAAGTGCCTCATGATATGAGATCTAATTCGATTTGTCCTTAGCTCTGTATCAAAAGTTATAAAGTGAAACGTTTGAGACAGTTATATGAAAATTTGTTTTCAAAGGTCACAAAAGTGTCATAATTAACTCAGATAATGCAATGCGTTGATTAAATACAAAGGCTATTCAATTATGTCGAGAAGGATTCTGGTCGTTGAAGATGAAGCACCTATTCGTGAGATGCTGTGTTTTGTACTTGAACAAAAAGGCTACCAAGCAGTAGAGGCTGAAGATTACGATACAGCGGTAAACAAGCTATGTGAACCTTTCCCAGATCTAGTATTACTAGATTGGATGCTACCTGGTGGTAGCGGGATAAACTTTATCAAGCACATGAAGCGTGAAGAGTTAACTCGCAACATCCCAGTGGTGATGCTAACGGCTCGTGGCGAAGAAGAAGATAAGGTTCGCGGTTTAGAAGTTGGCGCTGACGACTACATTACCAAACCGTTTTCGCCAAAAGAGCTTGTTGCTCGCCTTAAAGCGGTGATTCGTCGTGTAACACCAACGGCATTGGAAGATGTGATTGATGTACAGGGCCTTAAATTAGACCCAGTATCACACCGCGTGACCGCAAGTGAAGGTCCAGTTGATATGGGACCAACAGAATTCAAAATGCTGCACTTCTTTATGACGCACCAAGAGCGTGTATACAGCCGAGAGCAGCTGCTTAACAACGTTTGGGGTACCAATGTTTACGTTGAAGACCGAACGGTTGATGTACATATTCGACGCCTGCGTAAAGCGCTTGAGTCTGCAGGTCACGATAAGCTAATCCAAACGGTTCGTGGCGCTGGCTACCGTTTTTCTACAAAGGCTTAATGTGGCTTCGCTGCCCAGTTTACGGAGTCCTGAATGGTTGAAAAGTTAACCTGGAAAAAGCTGGCTTGGGAGCTGGCTTTTTTTTACGCACCATGGGTTTTAGTCGGATGGATATTCGGTTACCTACCTTGGTTGCTGCTGGCTGCTACGGTATTGCAGCTCGGCTGGCATCTACACAACCAAATGCGTTTGTCCGCATGGCTGTGGGATGAGAAGCGTCTAACTCCACCTTCAGGCTCTGGGAACTGGGAATCTCTGTTTAACGGTATTTATCGTATGCAGCAGAGACAGCGTCGCAAACGCAAAGAACTGACTAACCTTATCCGCCGTTTCCGTAACGGTGCAGAATCGCTTCCCGATGCCGTTGTGGTATTTCGCGGTGAAGGCAATATCGTTTGGTGTAACAAGCTAGCTCAGTATTTGCTGGGCTTTCGTTGGCCAGATGATTCAGGTCAACCGATCTCGAATTTGATTCGTACTCCAGATTTTATTAAGTACCTTAATAAGCAAGATTTCTCTGAGCCATTAGAGATGCCTTCTCCATTGAATGTGGAGCGTATGCTCGAGCTGCGTATTGTGCCGTATACCGAGGGTGAACACCTGATGGTGGTACGTGATGTGACCCAGCTTAAGCAGTTAGAAGGCATGCGCCGTAACTTCTTCGCTAACGTTTCTCATGAATTGCGTACGCCGATGACCGTCCTTCAAGGTTACCTTGAAATGACCGAAGATCCAGACATGATCGTTGGCCCAATGTGGACCAAGGCGCATGGCGTAATGACTGAGCAGCTCAATCGAATGAACAGTTTGGTTAATCAACTACTCACGCTTTCGAAAATTGAAGCGGCGCCAATGCATGAGTTGGATGAAGTGGTCAACGTTCCGGCGATGCTTGAGGTTCTTGAGAAAGAAGCGGCGAGCCTTAGCGGTGAGCGCGAACATAAGCTTGAGTTTGATATCGATAAGAGCCTACGAGTTCTTGCCGATGAAGACCAATTGAGAAGTGCGATATCGAATTTGGTTTATAACGCGGTTAAATACACACCCGCAGGTGCAACGGTCAAAGTGCGTTGGTATCAAACCAGCCAAGGCGCGTGCTTAGATGTGTCAGATACTGGTGATGGTATTGAGCCTCAACACTTACATCGACTCACAGAGCGCTTCTATCGTGTAGATAAAGCCCGCTCTCGTGATACCGGTGGTAGTGGTCTTGGATTAGCGATTGTAAAGCATGCGCTTAGCCACCACGATTCACATCTCGAAATTCAAAGTGAAGTGGGCGTCGGCAGTCGTTTCCATTTTACTTTACCAAATCGACTGACCGTATCATGAGTTGTTCGATACGCAGGATGCATTTTCCAGTCAGCTCATTATTAGCGTTTGCTTTAGTTAACCCTGTGCATGCCGAACAGGGTGTCGATTCTCTTCCTGATTATTCTAAGGTTCCGGGAATTTCTGGGAGCTTATTATCGGTCGGTTCGGATACCTTAGCGGGTATGACGACGTTATGGGTGGAAGAGTTCAAGTCCTACTACCCAAATGTTAACGCTCAAGTCCAAGCATCGGGTTCTTCTACTGCTCCTCCAGCCTTAACCGAAGGGACTGCACATCTAGGGCCAATGAGTCGTCCGATGCGCCTGCGAGAAATTGAAGCATTTGAAAGGGAGCATGGATATAAGCCAACAGCACTGCGAGTTGCTATCGATGCGATTGGGCTTTTTGTGCATCGTGATAACCCTATTGAGGGGCTTAACTTTCGTCAGATTGATGGCATTTTTTCTGAGACATTACGCTGCGGAGCAACAAGGCCCCTCAATAACTGGCAAGATCTCGGAATCGATCAGCCATGGGCGAAACATCGATTCCAATTGTTCGGTCGCAATTCTGTATCGGGGACTTATGGATACTTCAAACAGAATGCACTGTGCGGCGGTGACTTTAAAAATCGTGTGAATGAGCAACCTGGTTCGGCTTCAGTCGTTCAGTCGGTCGCTTCATCCATCAGTGGGATTGGCTACTCGGGCATTGGCTACCGCGTAGCAGGTGTTAAGCTGATTCCTATTGCAGAGCACGGCTCTAATTATGTTGAGCCTACGCGTGAGAATATCTTGAGTGGTGATTACCCTCTATCTCGTTTTCTCTATGTGTATGTGAATAAGCATCCGGATAAACCGCTTTCTCCCGTTGAAAGAGAGTTCCTCACTTTTGTGTTCTCAAAGCAAGGACAAGAACTTGTAGAGAAAGATGGCTATTTAGCGATACCGTCTGAGTTCGCAGAGCAAGAATTGGCAAAAGTCGGGCTCTAATTCAGGCTGCGATAAACTTAGATAAGAAACGTATGAACAGCTTGCGCGTCGCAGGCTGTTTTAATTTTGACTGTTCGTTATTTTAGCTTTAACGACCACCCAGCATCTTGCCAGCGTCGTTGTTCTTCTTTGAGTTCATAATCAAGCAGTTGATTTTCAGCTAACCAGTCGATGGTATCTCCTTCTAAACACCAATTCTCATCTTGCTCAATGGTTAATTTTACATTCGGTATTGGCGATTGGCTTCGCTGTCGATTGAGCAGGATTGCTATCCTCAGTATTCGAATTAACAACGCTACCTGCCCTGTATTGAATAGCGTGAGATCCGGTAAGTCACTAAGCTTAATCGCTTTTCTTTGATAGCGAACTAATGCTGAGATCAGACGCTGCTGCTCAGTATTGAAACCGGGCATAGTCGTATGTTTAAGCAGATAAGCTGAATGGCGGTGATAGCCTTGGAATGCGATGCTTTGTCCCACTTCATGAAGCAATGCAGCCCATCCAATCAGATCATAAAGTTCATTATTTACCGCAGTACTCACCTGAGGTTGCGCTTGTTTCAGTAATGAAAGGGCGAGTGCTTTGACTTTCTGGCCATGAACTACGTCAACATGGTATCGAGAGACAAGCGTTTCGGCGGTTCTTGTTCGAACATCAATATCTTTAAACCGATCTTCCATGTCATAAAGCACCCCTTCTCTTAAGGCACTATCGGAGAAATGCAATTCATTGATGTTTAGCATATCCATAGCTGCTGAAAGAATCGTGACGCCAGCGGCAAACACCGGCTTTCTTTCATCGCTTAAACCTGAAAGGTCTAATCCCTTAGATGATGGAAATTCACATAAGTGGTTCTTCAAATAGGATAGGCGTTGCGGCGTAATGAGACCATCGGTGAACCCTAAGCCAATGAGTACCTCTTTTATTGATTTGGCGGTACCTGATGAGCCAAAGGCAACTTCCCAAGAGATTTGTTTGTATTCTTCAATTAATGGCATCAACAGGCGAGTAGCTGAGACATAAGCATCGGAGAAGTGCTGTGATGTCAGCCCTCCATCGGCAAAGAAGCGCTGAGTAAAACTGACGCATCCCATCGGTAAGCTACGCATTATTTGGGGTGTAAAGCCTTGCCCTGCGACTAATTCAGTACTCCCTCCACCTATATCAATAACTAATTTGGATTCGGAAGCGGCTTGAGTGTGCTCTACGCCGTTATAGATAATTCGAGCTTCTTCTTGACCTGAGATGATCTCTATTGGAAAAGGAAACCATGGTTTAGCTTGCTCTAAGAAGTCTTTGGTATTTTTAGCCTTTCTTAGGGTATGAGTCGCGACGACTCTGACATCATCAAGTTCAAAATCCGCTAGTCGTTCTGCGAATACCTTGAGGCACTCTAAACCTCGCTCGATAGCGCTTTCGGATAAGAAGTTATGCTCATCCAACCCATCGCCTAATCTCACTTTCTGTTTATGTCTGCTGACTAATTGCAGGTGTTGATCGAATACTCGTGCAACCACCATATGAAAGCTGTTCGAACCTAAATCGATAGCGGCAATACATCGAGAATGTTTGTTATCAATTAGCGGCATGATTTCTTCTCTTGTTTGTACTTCTTGCGAGCAAGTTTCTCCATACGTTTAATATAGTGGTAAGTGGAGAGTTGTGACGTCGGGTATTCGAGTTGGTTTGCTGGTGCTTCTATGTAAGGGTTGCTCATCGCTTGGTCTAGCACTCGAGCTTTGTTGCTGTCATCGAAATGAAATTCGGTGATATCGATAATGGTTTGCTTGATATTTGGATCTAAAATTGGAGTGGCGACTTCGATCCGATGATCGAAGTTTCGCGTCATCCAGTCAGCTGAAGATATATAGACTTTCGGCTTTCCAGCGTTACCAAAGATCATCACTCTTGGGTGTTCGAGAAAACGATCGACCACACTGACAATCTCAATATGGTCACTGATGTTGGGTATGCCAGGGACAAGAGAGCACATGCCACGAATCACCATTCTCACTTTTACATTGACTTGGCTGGCCTGATAGAGCTTCTCAATGATCTCTCGGTCGACCAAATTGTTGAGTTTTAGAGTGATGCTTGCAGGCTTGCTCTCCATCGCGTTTTGTATTTCATTATCTATCAACTGATACAGACGTTTTCTTGTATTCTTCGGTGACACAATCAGTTGTTTGAACTGTGATTTTTGATAAGGGTTTTCAATATATTTAAAGACTTGTCTCACCTCTTGGGTCAAATCTTCATTCGCAGTGAGCAGAGAAAAATCGGTATACACGCGCGCTGTTACTTCATGAAAGTTACCGGTGCCAATATGGGCGTAATGCACCGTATGCTTGCCTTCTTTCCGTTTAATGAGCAGCAGTTTGGAGTGGACTTTCAAACTTGGGATGCCATGGATGACTTTTATACCGGCTTCTTGAAGTTTCTTTGTCCACTGAATATTGGCTTGTTCATCAAAGCGAGCTTGCAGCTCGACAACCACTGTGACCTTTTTTCCATTGTGTGCCGCATCGATGATTGAGCTAAGGAGTTTTGAGCCTTCTGCAACACGGTAAACGTTTATTTTTATGGAGGTTACCTTCGGGTCAAAGGAAGCCTGCCTCACAAGTTCAGTAATGTGATTAAAGGTGTGATAAGGGTAATGCAACAAGATGTCACGAGCTTTGATCGCTTCAAAATAGTTTGGGTGGTGGCTAAAATGCGCGCACTTAATCGCGGGTAACGGGCGATTAACTAAATCACGTCGGTTGAGGCTTGGGAACTCAGAGAAATGTTTGAAGTTGTGGTAGCGGCCTCCGGCGATAACACTGTCGTAATCAGACAGTTTTAGTCTGACTTGTAAGAAACTGAGCATTTCAGCTGGCATTTCTGACTCATAGATAAGACGTATCGGTAGTGCCGTTAAGCGCTGTTCTAAACCTAAAGACATCGATTCTAATAGGCTGCTTTCATTGTTCTCTTGAAGGTCATAATCGGCGTCACGAGTCATTTTTATAGCAAAGCAACGCACTGAGTCATACTCAAAGAACCCTTTAAGTAAGTCATCTAAACAAAATCGAACTATATTATCTAATAAGATCAAAGTAGTACGCTGAGAACCCGAGGTGTCTGGTAACTTAACAAATCGAGGGAGTGCTTCTGATGGGATTTCGAGTAATACGTATTGAGAAGATGCCTCACGCTTGATGTCGATGGCTAAGTAACTTTGCTCGTCTTTCATAATATTGAGCAACTGGCGATCTTCGTTCAAGAGAAACGGAGTTAAATGTGGCAGCACTTTTTTCTTAAAGTACTTTTTTATCCAGCCACTTTGTTCTTCGCTGATTTGTTGTTCGTTGACCAGAAAAATACGATTGCGTACCAATTCCAATAGCAAGTCGTTATACAGTTCATGGAATTGAGCATCGAGCTTGCTTGCTTTGCTCTGCATTTTAGTCAGTAGGCTTTTCGGCGAGTTGGAGGTTAGCTGTGGATCTTGAAGTAAGATCTTTCGTTTCACGTCAGCAAATCGGACTTTGTAAAACTCATCGAGGTTTTTTGAGTAAATACCTAAAAAACGAACTCTTTCGATTAAGGGCACTGACTTGTCGGCTGCTTCTTGGAGCACTCTTTCATTGAAGGATAACCAGCTAAGTTCTTTTGTGACATAGTCTTTTTCCATCGAGATGAGAATCCTTGAGTACTGGCTATAGAGCTGATTACTTTAAATTAGAATGGCAAAATTCACAAAATCTATGATCTTACTTTAAGAAATATGGCTAACAAACTTGTTATTAGTTTCAGTTGTTTAACGTAACTTGTAATATAATTGTCATCTAACGTACATATTATGTCAGTAGCTAAAAAAAGGTAGATAAACAGATGGCATCAGCCCAATTTTCATTGAAAGAGCGCGACAAAAAAAGATGGTTGAAAGATCGTCTCGTCCGTTTTTCGGTGACATGTGGCGCGGTCAGTGTTCTAGCTGCCCTAGTATTGATCTTTGTTTACTTGGCGATGGTCATTTTACCGGTATTTTCTGATACTGGTTTAGAGACAGACCAAGCTGTAAAGACCGTTGCCGTAGAAAAACCTATCGTCTTATCGGTTGATGAATACGGTCAGCATGCATTTACTATCGAAAAATCTGGTTTGGTACAGTTTTGGGATTTAGAGTCTCAAAATACACACTCTTACTTTGAGCGTGATGTTGTAGCCAACCCCATCGCCTTTTCTCGAAACACCCCATCTGAAAACTGGTTTGCCTTTGCCGACAGCGCAAGCAATCTTACTTTTTTCTATCCTGAGTATAGTGCGCCTGTGCTGAAAAAGGGCAGCGAAGCCGAACCTAAAATTGAGCAAATCACTCTCCCTGAACCGTTTTTAAATGATGTACCCTCAAATGGGGCGACGATCGACAAATTCGCATTCTCTAAAAATGGACGTGGGATTACGGTTGCCGCGCAGTTAAGTGACCAACGAGTCTTGGTTAAGTGGTATCAGAGTGACCTTACTGGTCAGTATGTTTTTCAGAAGAGCCAATGGCTATCGGATAAGTTGGGCTTGCAGCAGCAACTGCTTGTCACACCTGATGGGCAAACCTTATACCTACGAGCACAATCGGATTTGGTTGTTTTGAAACTATCAGATAACGGTTTTGATGTTCGTGAAGTGATTGATCTTAGCTTAAATGATGCGAAGCATTCCGTGAAAAGCATCGATTTATTGTCTGGCGCATACTCGTTGTTGGTTACGCATGAGGACGGACAGGTTTCTCAATGGTTCGATGTACTCAAAGATGAAAAGCGTAGCCTGACCCATATTCGAGACTTCCAACTTGCTGAACAAGTGCAATTTATTCTTCCTGATACTTATAGAAAGGGTTTTTATAGCTTCTATAAGAACGGCACATTACAAAGCCACTATACGACCAGTGAAAAGCTGTCGTTGTTTGAACGCGCATTTGATAAATCACCACAACTAGCCGCTATGTCTGCCAATGAACTGCATCTGGCAACGTTGATTGATGGCATCATCAGTGTGGCTAAAGTCGACAATGAATACCCACAAATCTCATTCTCCTCGCTTTGGCAAAAGGTCTGGTATGAAAGTTACCCTGAGCCGCAATACGTTTGGCAATCAACATCGGCGAATGATGACTTTGAAGAGAAATTCAGTTTAGTACCTATCACATTCGGAACTATCAAAGCCGCTCTGTTTGCGATGATGTTTGCCGTGCCGGTTGCTGTGCTCGGAGCTATTTACACCGCTTATTTTATGTCTCCACGCATGCGAAGAGTGGTGAAGCCTTCGATAGAGCTGATGGAAGCTCTTCCAACCGTGATCATCGGATTTTTGGCTGGGCTTTGGTTTGCTCCAATCGTTGAAACACATTTAACGGCTGTCTTCTCATTAATGATGCTATTACCACTGAGCACACTGTTGACTGGACTTGTTTGGTTCTGTTTACCGAAGAGGGTAACGGGTCGCTTCTCTAACGGTTGGCATGCTCTGATATTGATTCCGGTATTGGTGATTACAGTGGTTGCGGTGTTTGCTGGTGGAAACAACATTGAAGCCTTGTTATTTGGTGGTGATATTCGTACCTTCTTGGCTAGCTATGGTATCGACTTTGACCAACGCAATGCGCTAGTGGTTGGTTTTGCTATGGGCTTTGCGGTCATCCCAACGATTTTCACTATTGCTGAAGATGCTATTTTCTCTGTACCTAAACATTTGTCTGATGGGTCATTAGCGTTGGGGGCGACGGCGTGGCAGACGCTTATTTATGTGGTGCTATTGACGGCGAGTCCAGGTATCTTTTCTGCGGTTATGATGGGCCTAGGGCGAGCAGTTGGTGAAACCATGATCGTCTTGATGGCGACAGGTAACACCCCAATTCTTGACTGGAATGTTTTGGAAGGGATGAGAACTTTATCGGCAACGATTGCTGTTGAGCTGCCAGAATCAGAAGTGGGTGGTTCTCATTTCCGCTTGCTGTTCTTGGCTGCACTCTTGCTGTTTATCTTTACATTCGCGGTGAACTCAGTTGCTGAGTGGGTTAGACAAAGACTGAGAGATAAATATCGTGCGCTGTAGTTTTAAAGGTTTGCCTCAATGTGTATCAATGGCTTTTAGTGGCTTGACTAGCGTGTCTCTTGATCTTTGCAGCTCCTTGATTTCAGCACGCCAAGAGCAAGGTCGATCATGATGAATAAACTGAAGTCATTACTATCTTGGGTTAAATCGGGCTCTCCGTGGATCTGGCTAACGGGTGGGGCGGTGAGCATCAGTATGCTTTCTGTTCTTGGTCTAATGCTGCTGATTGGTTGGAAGGGCTTAACCTATTTTTGGCCCGCACCTTTGTACCAATGGCAAGTTGATTCCAAAGACTTATCGCTAGTGGTCGATCTTGACGAAACCGTATCAAAACAAGATGTATTAGTTGGTCAGTTATATGAACGAAAATACATCCCGATAGAGCAAGTTCCACAAGTCCATGATCTCTTGTCACCTCAAAATTTGTCGACTGGGCTAATACAACGCTTAAGCATTAAAGTTGCGAATAGAGAACTTTACCCTGCGGACTTTGTTTCCATACTGGATGTTAACTTACGTGAACCCACCACCCCGCTTGATTGGGTTGTGATTGAACGAAGTCGAGGTGGTTATTTCTTTGGTAAGCCGGTGGGTTTTAAAACCGCTTCTGGCACCTTTGATTCGAACATAGACCAAAAGCTCGAACAAGGCTTGGCGTTCGCTGATACGTTACGTAAAGAAACGTCGCGTGTCGTGAACCAAGAAATTCGCAATATCAGCTGGCAATTGGAAAACCTGCGCTTAGAAAAGCGTAAGCTTGAACTCAATGAGTCAGTGAGTGATGAATACCTTACAACCTATACTCAAACTAAACTGGAATTAAACCGCCAGTTAGGTGAAGCCGAAGTTAAGCTTGAGCACCTTAGAACGCAACTTAATGTCGAAAGCTTGCTGGTTGAGGATATGACAGGCGAGCTGGTCGAGATCTCGCTCAGCCACATTCTGGATTATTGGTACCCAAATAATATGTCTTACCTAGAAAAGGTTGGGCACTGGGGCAAACAAGTTTGGAAGTTCTTATCAGAGAACCCACGAGACTCAAACTCTGAAGGCGGTGTGTTTCCTGCTATTTTTGGCACAGTACTGTTGGTTATTCTCATGTCGATCGTCGTGATGCCTCTTGGGGTAGTCGCTGCGATATATCTTCATGAATACGCAAAAAACAACGCACTAACACGTTTAATTCGTATCGCCGTGATTAACTTGGCGGGTGTACCGTCGATTGTGTATGGCGTTTTTGGTTTAGGCTTTTTTGTTTATACCATTGGTGGCTCGATTGATACGTTGTTCTATGCAGAGCGATTGCCAGCACCGACATTTGGTACGCCGGGTCTACTTTGGTCAGCACTAACCTTAGCGGTCTTGACGCTTCCAGTCGTTATCGTAACCACGGAAGAGGGCTTAACGCGTATTCCTAGTGCAGTGAGGCACGGTTCATTAGCGCTTGGTGCGACTCAATTTGAGACGCTTTGGCGCATTGTTTTACCGATGGCAAGCCCAGCGATTATCACTGGTTTAATTTTGGCAATCGCGAGAGCCGCGGGGGAAGTTGCACCACTTATGCTGGTGGGTGTTGTTAAATTGGCATCTAGCTTGCCAGTCGATGGTCAGTTTCCGTATTTACACTTAGATAGAAAGTTCATGCATTTAGGCTTTCATATCTATGATGTTGGTTTTCAAACCTCTAATATCGAAGCGGCACGACCTTTAGTGTATGCGACTTCATTTTTATTGGTTACGGTGATTGTTGGGTTGAACTTAACAGCCATCAATATCCGTAATAACTTGCGTGAAAAATACCGAACCTTAGGACAAGATTAGATGTTCTCGATTAATGAAACCTTGGGTTACCAAGCACCACTTGATGTTCACAATCTGAAGGATGAGCAAATTGCTATCTCGATCGAAGGGCTAAATCTTTACTATAAAGAGAGCCAAGCACTTGATGATATCTCGATGCAGATCCCGAAGGGGCAGGTGACGGCGTTTATCGGCCCTTCTGGGTGTGGTAAGTCGACTCTGCTGCGCTGCATTAATCGCATGAACGATCTTGTTGAAGGCTGTAAGGTTTCCGGGAAAGTGAAGCTTCATGGCAAGAACGTCTATCACCCTAAGGTGGATGTTGCGACCTTACGACGCCGTGTGGGTATGGTATTCCAGCGTCCAAACCCTTTTCCTAAATCTATCTATGAGAATGTGGTTTATGGCTTGAGGCTACAAGGCGTTAGCAACAGCCGAGACCTTGACGATGCGGTTGAACGCTCTCTGCGCGCTGCTGCGTTATGGGATGAAGTGAAAGATCGGTTGCATGAGAATGCTTTTGGTTTATCTGGCGGTCAACAGCAGCGTTTGGTTATCGCTCGTGCGGTTGCGATTGAGCCTGAAGTGCTGTTGTTAGATGAGCCGACATCGGCACTCGATCCGATTTCTACTTTGACGATTGAAGAGTTGATCAACGATCTCAAAACGCAATACACAGTGGTGATTGTTACCCACAACATGCAACAAGCCGCGCGTGTAAGTGACCATACTGCCTTTATTCATATGGGAAAATTGATCGAGTACTCAGATACGGACTCAATTTTTACGTCGCCATTGAAAAACCAGACGGAAGACTACATTACTGGTAGATATGGCTAACCTCTCCAAAGGTGTCATCTAGAGCTAAGTCACTCTACAAAAATGGCTTTCTTCATTTCTTTCAAGGAGCAAGTATGCATTTCGGTCGCCACATTTCAGGGCAATTCAATGTCGAGTTAGAATCGATCCGTACTCATGTATTGACCATGGGCGGGTTAGTGGAGCAGCAACTCTCGTTTGCAATGCAGGCGCTTCATAAAGACGATGTTGAATTGGCCAAAAAAGTGATTCGTGATGACCACAAAGTGAATGCGATGGAAGTGTCGATTGATGAGGCTTGTACTCGAATCATTGCAAAGCGTCAGCCGACAGCGAAGGATCTGCGTTTGATTATGGCGATCATCAAAACGATTACCGATCTGGAACGTATTGGCGATGTTGCTTCTAAAATTGCGCAAGGTGCTATTGAGATCCCTTCAACCAAAGAGCAGAAATTCCACGTATCTTTAGAGCCTCTTTGCCGTCAGGCTATCACCATGCTTCACCAAGTATTAGATGCTTTTGCTCGTATGGATGTTGATGCGGCAGCTGAAGTTCACAAGCTTGATGATAAGTTGGATGCGGAGTACGAGGCCGTTATTCGTCAGTTAATGACCTATATGATGGAAGACCCTAAGAACATCCCTAATATTTTGCAGGTGATGTGGTCAGCGCGTGCGATTGAGCGAGTGGGAGACCGCTGCCAAAATATCTGCGAATACATTATTTACTTTGTGAAGGGTAAAGATGTACGTCACCTAGGCGATCAAAGCCTTGATGACGCACTAAAATAGAGCTTATCTTTAGAAGCTAATTATTGCACCAAGATTGAAATTGACCGTTGTGTCGTAAGGCACAAAGGTTTTGTTGTGATCAAAAATATTCATATCAACACCAGCACGTAATCCAAGCATTGGTGTCGCTTGGTAAACGTAGGCCCCGCCTAGGCTTATACCATGTGTTGTTTTCTCTTCTACTTCGCCTGAGCGCGTTTTCGTACCGTCATAACTTGCCACGCCAATTTCAGCCTGAAAGCCGTGGATTTGGTTTCTTCCAAACATGTTTTGCTTCGTAACAGGTTTAAATCAAGAGAGCTGAATAAGTCTTTAGCCATATCTATCCATGAAAATTTTCTGCGCTATTAAATCTAATATACGTCAGTCAGTTAGATTAGTCAGCGAGGTTCTCTGGATTTATGCTGGCGACTATTGCCCTAAGCGGTGAGGGCGGCTCTCACATCAGATATCTTACTCGCATCTGTCACTGGGATCTGATACTCATCAATATTATCACTGCCCATTTGAGCACTTGAGTTGTTTTCCATTAGACTCGGCCTTGTCGATTTACCTGAAAGGTGAAGAGCAGGTACTTGGGTAGCGCTTTGAATCATTTTGGCATTCGCAGCGTTAACGCCAGCCCCCGCCATGATATCAATTCGTCCATCGGCTTGTTTGACCATTGCAGCCAATACATCGATACCTTGCTCAGCATTAGCAGCAAGCCCTGATGTCAGGACTCTTTCGCATCCAAGTGTAATGATTTGTTCTAATGCTGCTTGGAAATCAGAGCTTTGATCGATGGCTCTGTGGAAGGTAATCCCAAGCTTTAACGAGTGCGCTTTGTCAGCCAGTTGTTGCATCTTTGGCATATCAATACTTCCGTTCGGCGCTAACACACCAAGTACGACCCCATCCAATCCTGCATTTGCGCAAGCTTCAATATCTTCAAGCATACAGAGCATATCGTCGTTATCGAAAATGAAGTCGCCTTGTCTTGGGCGTATCATAGCGTAGACCGGAACCGACGAAACTATTGCCGCTTGTTTCATCATTCCGAAGCTTGGAGTTAATCCGCCAAGTGCTAATGAAGAGCAAAGCTCAATTCGATTCGCGCCACCAGATAGTGCGGTATGAAGAGATTCTAAGTTATCGATACAGACTTCAATTTCGGTGTTCATCGTGTTTATCCGTTCAAAAAGATACTGATGAAATAATAGCAATCTAGGTGTGATTCTGAATAGATGGGGATAAGGGAAAATAGAGGTAAAGTTTAGGTTTATCGCTACCTCAATTATCTATTACAAGAGTCAGTCTAGGGGAGCGAGGAGGGGGAAAACAAAAAGCCCGAAGCGTTAACTTCGGGCTTTTAATAGGACTTTACTTCTTAACTGATTGGCGGTGCGCTTTGCGCTATTAGCTTATGCTTTATGTCTCTTTAAAGAGAATCTTCCAACCATTAACCCGCGTTGAGTTCGGGCTTAAGAGGTAATTACTTGCTTAGGTCGTCAGCGTGCTCAGATAGGAATGCTGCAACACCTTTTGGAGATGCGTCCATACCTGATTTGCCTTCTTCCCATTGTGCAGGACAAACTTCACCGTTCTTCTCGTGGAAGTTTAGTGCGTCTACCATGCGTAGCATTTCGTCGATGTTACGACCTAGTGGAAGATCGTTAACTACTTGGTGACGTACAAGACCGTCAGCGTCGATTAGGAAAGAACCACGGAAAGCAACGCCTGCTTCTGGGTGCTCAACATCGTATGCTTTGCAGATCTCGTGCTTAACGTCAGCAATTAGAGGGTATTTAACTTGACCGATACCGCCATCAGCGATAGCAGTGTTACGCCATGCGTTGTGAGAGAATTGAGAATCGATAGAAACACCGATTACTTCAACGCCTTTAGCTTGGAAATCTTCAAGACGGTTGTCGAAAGCGATTAGCTCTGAAGGACAAACGAAAGTGAAGTCTAGTGGGTAGAAGAAAACTACAGCTTTCTTACCTTTAGTGAATTCTGCGAAGTTGAAGTTATCAACGATCTCACCGTTACCTAGAACAGCTGCTGCAGTAAAGTCAGGGGCTTGACGACCTACTAGTACCATTTTGGAATCTCCTAAAAAATTAGTTGGCCCAACACATCTTTGTTTGGGCTCCGTTTCTACGGGACAAACTATAGTACAATCGGTACTATAGAAAAAAGCGAATTAAATAGATTAAGTTAATCGAAAAAAGCGATAAGCTTATTCTTTGTCCTGTCCTTAGGTCGAATGACCTTTACCTAACTTATCCTACTCATATTACAAAGTAATTTCATGAATAAATGGCCAAGTCTTAAGCAACTTCACTATCTTGTTACTCTTCACGAAACTCGTCATTTCAGTGATGCCGCAGATCGCTGTTTCGTCAGTCAATCTACGCTAAGTAAAGGCATTCAAAACCTAGAAGAGCTGATTGGTTGCCCGCTTTATGAGAAGAAAGATAAAAAGAGCCCGCTAGTTTTCACGCAAGCAGGTGAGCTGGTGGTCAAGCACGGTCGAGAGCTACTAGCGAAAGGACAAGATCTCGTAGAACTTGGAAATCTATGTAACGGGGATGCGATGCAAGGGCAGCTGCGAGTCGGGTGTATTCCTACTATAGCGCCGTTCCTTTTGTGCGATTTGGTACAGGAAGCCAACCAGCGCTTTCCACAATTAAATTTGCTGTTACGTGAAGACACAACGACCAACCTATTGGCTGCGCTGCGTCATGGAGACTTAGATGTGCTGATTCTGGCTTTGCCTGTCGATATCGACAATATGGAAAGCCAAGTTGTTGGGCAAGACCCTTTCCGGATGGTGATCAGTCGCAATCAAGCTGATGGTATTCGCGTTCCGATTAAATACGATGACCTGCCAGACGAATCTGTATTTTTGTTGGAGAACGAGCATTGCTTAACCGAGCATGCTGTGTCGGCTTGTAAGTTAACGGATAAAGAGAAGATCAACCCGTTCACTGCGACGAGCCTTCACACATTGGTGCAAATGGTGGCCAATGGTTTAGGAACCACCTTTATTCCGCAAATGGCGATCGACCACGGTTTATTGGAAAACCAGAATCTCGTTGTGATCGATCCTCCTGGTCAGCAGGCCTACCGAGATATTGGCCTTGTCTGGCGACCAAGCTCTTCGCGTCGTGAGACATTCCATCAATTAGCGGATGTGGTATCTGAGCTTCTATAATAATCCGCTGCGACAACAATCCCTCTGAGCGGCTGAATTGGCCGCTCTTCTTTATATCAATTCCGAGCGTTACTCTTCTTCTGCTTCTTCTGGCTCTACTTCTTCTTGCAGCTCCAGTAAATTGATCGCTATCGTGACAAAATCGCTGTCTGTAATAATGCCTACTAGTTCGTGGTTTTCTACGACAGGTAAACAGCCCACTTTATGTTTCTGCATGTAGATAGCCGATTCTTTTAATCCTGCACGCGGCTCTACCGACATAACACTTTTGTGCATGATGTCGTTGAGGGGAGTAGCAAGAGTAAAAGATTGAGCTTGTGGGATGTTTTGTAGGCTGGATTCTTGAGCGGCGAGAACGTCTCGTTGTGTGACGACACCTAGTAGTTGCCTGTCGGAATCGACGACCGGAATATGGCGGATATCAAGTGCTTCCATCATGTGCTTAGCATCGGCCAGTGAGTGTGAGCGCAATAGGGTATGAGGGTTGCGAGTCATCATATCTTCAACCTTGATCATACGAACCTCCTTCTTTTTTATTTGTTGCTATTACTATAGTTTTTTATCCAAAAAATAACTGAGATCTGACGCATTCTTGGGTGAGTTTTATGCAACTAATTCTTTAGCTTGAGGAGGTGAATCAGTCGCATTATTTTACGCCTCTTTACAATAATCCAGTGCTGTAAACCTTGCTATTGCGGCTCGTGTGCCTATACTAGCCCACTGCGAAATTTTTAGTCGTGTTTGCGATGTGTTTCTGGTAACGATTGACTTACCGTAACGATTATCCAGCAACTACGATTTATGATTCGTCAACGGCACAAATCTCATCAACTAAGACAAGACTAGACACATGCAAGTTTCAGATTTTCACTTTGACCTACCAGATGAACTCATTGCTCGCTACCCTCAAGAGGAGCGTACAGCAAGCCGCCTGCTTAAATTAGATGGCAACAGCGGTAACCTAGCTGATGGTTCGTTTAAAGACGTTTTAGACTTGGTTGAGCCAGGCGATCTTGTTGTTTTCAATAACACTCGAGTGATTCCAGCTCGTGTATTTGGTCGCAAGGCATCAGGCGGTAAGCTTGAAGTGCTGGTTGAACGTATGCTTGATGAGAAAAGCATTCTTGCGCATGTTCGTTGTTCTAAATCACCGAAGCCGGGTACCAAGTTGTTCCTTGGTGAGAACGATGAATATGAAGCTGAAATGGTGGCGCGTCACGATGCGTTATTCGAAATCCATTTCACATCTGATCAAAGCGTTTTAGAGATTCTTAACAGTGTTGGTCACATGCCACTGCCTCCTTACATCGATCGTCCTGATGAAGATGCAGATAAAGAGCGCTACCAGACTGTCTATAATGAAAAGCCGGGTGCGGTTGCAGCGCCAACAGCAGGCCTTCACTTTGATGACAAGCTAATGGCTGACATGAAAGAAAAAGGTGTTGAGTTTGCTTACGTGACGCTTCATGTTGGTGCTGGTACGTTCCAGCCAGTAAAAGTTGATAATATTAACGATCACCACATGCATGCTGAGTACGTTGAAGTGCCGCAAGAAGTGGTTGACGCCGTAGCTGCAGCAAAAGCCCGTGGCGGCCGTATTATTGCTGTTGGTACAACATCAGTACGCTCACTAGAAAGTGCAGCTCAAGATGCATTGAAGAAAGGCACTGAGCTCGTTCCTTTCTTTGGTGATACAGAAATCTTCATCTTCCCTGGCTATGAATACCAGTTGGTGGATTGCTTGATTACCAACTTCCACTTGCCAGAATCAACACTGATTATGTTGGTGAGTGCATTTGCAGGTTACGACAACGTGATGGGCGCATACGATCACGCAGTGAAGAGCGAATATCGTTTCTTCAGCTACGGTGATGCCATGTTCATCAATAAGAAAACAAGCTAATTTAAGCTAGTTATAAACGATATACATTAGAATTTACGGGTGCTAGCAGTAAGCTAGGAGTCGGGCAGGGTGTCTGTCTAATCTCTCGCAAGGAATACGCGACCGCTCCTCATAGAACCCACTAGACTGAACTTTTGTTTGGCCTAAGGTTCTGAATTAACAGTCAGATTGTTTCTCTGGCATATTGGAGGCTTCGTGAAATTAAAATACGAACTTAAAAAAACTAATAGCGGCGCACGTCGTGGTCAACTTCAGTTTGAACGCGGTACCGTTGAAACCCCAGCATTCATGCCTGTAGGTACTTACGGTACTGTTAAAGGTATGACACCTGAAGAAGTAAAAGACACAGGTGCTGAAATCCTATTAGGTAACACATTCCACCTATGGCTACGTCCTGGTCAAGAAATCATGAAAATGCACGGTGACCTGCACGATTTCATGAACTGGCACGGTCCTATCCTGACTGATTCAGGCGGCTTTCAAGTATTCAGCCTAGGTGCAATGCGTAAAATCACTGAAGAGGGTGTTCATTTCCGTAACCCTGTAAACGGTGACAAGATCTTCATGGACGCTGAGAAGTCTATGGAAATCCAAAAAGATTTAGGTTCAGACATCGTAATGATCTTCGATGAGTGTACGCCTTACCCTGCGACACACAAAGAAGCAAAAGACTCAATGGAGATGTCTCTTCGTTGGGCTGAGCGTTCACGTAACCACTTCGACAAACTTGAAAACCCGAACTCACTGTTCGGTATCGTTCAAGGTGGCGTGTACGAAGACCTTCGTGATGTATCCGTTAAAGGCCTAACAGAAATTGGTTTTGACGGTTACGCAGTAGGTGGCCTAGCAGTAGGCGAACCAAAAGAAGATATGCACCGCATTCTTGAGCACACATGTCCTCAACTGCCAGAAGATAAGCCACGTTACCTAATGGGCGTAGGCAAACCGGAAGACTTGGTTGAAGGTGTTCGCCGTGGTATCGACATGTTTGACTGTGTAATGCCAACGCGAAATGCACGTAACGGCCACCTGTTTGTGACTGAAGGTGTGATCAAGATCCGTAATGCGAAGCATAAAACCGATACAACACCACTAGATTCAGAGTGTGACTGTTACACTTGTAAGAACTACAGCAAGTCGTACTTACACCATTTGGATCGTTGTAACGAAATCCTAGGTGCTCGACTGAACACGATTCATAACCTGCGTTTCTACCAACGAGTAATGTCAGACATTCGTCAGTCTATCGATGAAGACCGCTTTGAAGAGTTCGTTGCAGAGTTCTACGCAAGAATGGGGCGTGAAGTGCCACCACTAGGTAAAGAATCTTAGTATTTCTTTTTTGCGAGCCCTATCTCTCTTCCGAGTGATGGGGCTTGAAAATAAAGGGATGCGACCCAATTAGACAAACAATTACGAAAATATAAATAGAGGATGTTTTAAATGTTTATTTCTCAAGCTCACGCAGCAGCAGAAGGTGCACCAGCAGGCGGCGGTTTCGAAATGCTTATCATGCTAGGTATGTTCGCTGTGATCTTCTACTTCATGATCTACCGTCCACAAGCTAAGCGTGTTAAAGAGCACAAAAACCTTATGTCTTCTATGGGCAAAGGTGATGAAGTTCTTACAAGCGGCGGCCTAATTGGCAAGATCACTAAGATTGCAGAAGACAGCGACTACGTTGCTATCGAACTGAATGCAAACAACGAAGTAGTTATCAAGAAAGACTTCGTTACAGCAGTGCTACCAAAAGGTACTCTGAAATCTCTATAAACAGCTAGAGGATCCTCGCTGTGCTAAACCGTTACCCGTTATGGAAGTACCTGATGGTGGTGTTTACTATCGCCATCGCTGCGTTGTACGCACTTCCGAATATATACGGTGAAGATCCGGCAGTTCAAGTTACAGGGGCGCGCGGCGCCTCTGTAGATATGTCTACGCTGGATGCTGTCACCAATGCTCTTGAAGCTGAAAACCTTTCTACTAAATCCGTTGCTCTAGAAAACGGTTCCATTCTTGTTCGCTTTAACGATACAGACTCTCAAATTAGTGCTCGTGATGTCATCACTGAAGCATTAGATGAAGACGTAATCGTTGCTTTAAACTTAGCTGCTTCAACTCCTGATTGGCTTGAATCTATTGGTGCTGCACCAATGAAGCTTGGTCTTGACCTACGTGGTGGTGTTCACTTCTTGATGGAAGTGGATATGGACGCTGCGATGCAAAAGCTGGTTGGCCAACAAGAAGAAGCGTTCCGTAGCGAACTTCGTGAAGAAAAAATCCGTTACCGTGCAATTCGCCCATCTGGTAAAGATGCGGTTGAAGTGATTCTACGTAACGCCGAGCAGCTTGCTGAAGCGAAATCGCTACTGCAATCTAAGCACCAAGACATGACGTTTGTAGATTCTGAATCTAATGGTCGTTTTTCTTTGGTTGCTAGCTTCACAGAGGCTCGTCTTCAAGAAATCCGCAACTATGCGGTAGAGCAAAACATTACCATTCTACGTAACCGTGTTAACGAACTTGGTGTTGCTGAACCTTTGGTTCAACGTCAAGGCTCTAGCCGTATCGTAGTGGAATTGCCTGGTGTTCAAGACACGGCTCGCGCTAAAGAAATTCTTGGTGCTACCGCGACGCTTGAGTTCCGTGAAGTGGATAGCAGTGCTGACTTAGCCGCTGCCGCTTCTGGTCGTGCCCCTGCGGGTAGCGAAATCAAGCAAGATCGTGATGGTCGTCCTGTGGTACTTAAGAAGCGCGTTATTCTAGGCGGCTCAAGTATTACTGATGCAAGCTCAAGTGTTGATGAATATGGTCGTCCTCAAGTTAACATCTCGCTAGACAGCGAAGGTGGTAGCAAGATGTCTGCATTCTCTCGTCAGAATATCGGTAAGCTAATGGCAACGGTATTTGCAGAGTACAAAGACAGCGGTCGTAAAACACCGGAAGGTCGAGTTATCTTGAGTAAGCACGAAGAAGTGATTAACCAAGCGACGATTCAATCTGCGCTAGGCCGTAACTTCCGTATTACTGGTATCGATTCAACGGCTGAAGCTCATAACTTGGCACTTCTACTGCGTGCTGGTGCATTGATTGCGCCTATCTCGATTGTAGAAGAACGTACCATTGGTCCATCTATGGGGCAGCAAAACATCGATATGGGTATCATGGCGATGGTTTGGGGTATGGCTGCTGTAATGCTGTTTACGCTGCTTTACTACCGTAGCTTTGGTCTGATTGCGAACGTTGCGCTAATGGCTAACTTGGTGTTGATTATCGGTGTTATGTCGATGATTCCGGGGGCTACCATGACCCTACCAGGTATTGCCGGTATCGTATTAACGGTTGGTATGGCGGTTGATGCGAACGTTCTGATCTTTGAGCGTATACGTGAAGAGCTTCGAGATGGACGCAGTCCACAACAAGCGATTCACCAAGGTTACGCGAACGCATTCAGCACAATCGCCGATGCCAACATCACCACACTACTAACAGCAATCATTCTATTTGCTGTGGGTACGGGTGCTATCAAAGGCTTCGCGGTAACGCTGTCTATCGGTATCTTGACTTCAATGTTTACAGCTATTATCGGAACACGTTGTATCGTGAACCTGATGTATGGCGGCAAACGCGTTAAAAAACTGTCGATCTAAGGCTAGGAATTAATATGTTTCAGATTCTAAAAGCAGACAAAATGATCGACTTTATGCGTTGGTCAAAGGTTGCCTTTGTTTTTTCTATCTTGATGATTGGTACTGCTATCTTCACCCTAACAACGAAATCGTTGAACTGGGGTCTAGATTTTACTGGCGGTACTCTGATTGAAGTTGGTTTTGAACAACCGGCACACCTTCCTGATATTCGTAGTGCACTAGAAGCCGAAGGCTTTGGTGATGCAACGGTACAGAACTTCGGTTCAGCTCGTGATGTGATGGTTCGTTTACGTCCACGTGATGGCGTAGCGGGCGAAACGCTTGGTAACCAAATCCTTTCTGCTATTGAGAATGGTACTGGTGAGCAAGTTGAAATGCGTCGTATCGAGTTCGTTGGTCCTAACGTGGGTGACGAATTAACAGAAGCGGGTGGCCTTGCTATCCTAGTTTCTCTTATCTGTATATTGATCTACGTATCAGTGCGATTTGAATGGCGTTTGGCTGCAGGTGCAGTATTAGCACTGGCGCACGACGTCATCATCACTCTGGGTGTGTTCTCTCTAATGCAAATTGAGGTCGACCTTACCATCGTAGCAGCCTTGCTAACGGTCGTCGGTTACTCCCTCAACGATACCATTGTTGTATTCGACCGTATTCGTGAGAACTTCCGTAAGATGCGTAAGGGTGAAGCGCCTGAAGTACTGAACAGCTCAATCACACAAACATTGAGCCGTACATTGATCACTTCTGGTACCACGTTATTCGTAGTTATCGCACTGTTCGTTCAGGGCGGCGCTATGATCCACGGCTTCGCGACTGCACTTTTATTGGGTATTACGGTTGGTACTTACTCTTCTATCTACGTTGCATCTGCACTGGCTATGAAGTTAGGTATTACGCGTGAACACCTAATGCCACCACAAGTGGACAAAGAAGGTGAAGAGTTTGACGAGATGCCTTAGGCCTTGGCTTAATAAGTTTCGCTAAACCAAAAAAACCGCTAGGCAACTAGCGGTTTTTTTACGTCTGTATTCTAGGGAAGCTCAATACAATTTAGCGTTGAAGTATGTTGAACTTCATTTCACTAAGAGACATCCTGATCGTATCTCGTATCTCGTATCTCGTATCTCGTATCTCGTATCGCAGATACAAAAAAGCCTCGCTATATAGCGAGGCTTTGGAATTTCTATGCGCCCTTAAAACAGGGAGCGTTAACGTAAGTTCTGAATTACTTCAGCATACCTTCGTTAGCGTTCTCACGAACGTGCTTAAGAATAGACTTAACACCACGTGCGCTTGAAGCAACAACATTACCAGAAGTCATGTAATCAGTACCGCCAGCAAAGTCAGTCATGATAGCACCAGCTTCACGAGCGATTAGATCGCCAGCTGCTAGATCCCATGGCTTAAGGCCAAGTTCTAGGTAACCATCAACACGGCCAGCTGCTAGGTAACATAGGTCAAGAGCAGGAGAACCTGTACGACGGAAATCAGCACAGTCGATGAATAGACCAGAGATGATCTTCATGAAAGATTCAGAGTGTTGTTTTTGCTTGAATGGGAAACCAGTCGCTAGAACAGTACCTTGAAGGTCTTTTAGTTGAGTAACACGCATACGAGCGTTGTTAAGTTGAGCGCCAGCGCCACGTTGAGCTGTGAATAGCTCGTTTAGCATTGGGTCATAAACACAAGCAACTTCTGTACGACCGTTCATGCGAACAGCGATAGATACAGAGAAGTGAGGGAAACCTTTTACAAAGTTGTTGGTGCCATCCAGTGGGTCAACGATCCATTGTACATCAGAGTCTTTACCTTCAGTCAGGCCTTTCTCTTCAGAAATAATGCTGTGCTCTGGGTAAGATGCTTTGATTGTCTCAATGATCATGTACTCAGCTTCTTGAGCAATGTTAGTAACGTAATCGTTGTTACCTTTTAGAGACGATTCGATCTTATCAGTTGTTTCTAGAGATTTAGCAATATGGTTGCCAGCTTTACGCGCAGCGCGTATCGCAATGTTTAGCATTGGATGCATATGGTTTTTCCCACAAGATGTTAAAGAACAATTTAAAGCGGCGGCGAGTATACCAAAGTTTTACCAAAAGGGAAGTGGTTATTTTTTGAACTCTTGGTTTCACATTACGCGAAGGGTCTGACCATTTTACTTTGCTATGTGTTAATATCTCGCGATTATTTTTAAAGTGGTGTCATATAGCATGTTAGACAATGTAAAAGTCGTTCTGGTTGGTACGTCTCATTCGGGAAATATCGGATCAGCAGCTCGCGCAATGAAAGTGATGGGTTTGAGTCAATTAGTTCTTGTAGACCCTCAATGTGAAGTTGACGAGCAGACCTTAGCACTGGCTGCGGGTGCAGGTGACATCGCAGAAAACGCGACCATCGTTTCTACATTAGACGAAGCCGTAAAAGACTGTGGTTTGGTGGTTGGTTCGAGTGCACGTTCACGTACGCTTGAATGGCCAATGCTTGAGCCTCGTGAGTGTGGACAAAAGTTTGCGATTGAAGGTCAAAAGCACCCAGTCGCATTAGTGTTCGGCCGTGAACGTACTGGCTTGACTAACGATGAGCTTCAGAAGTGCCACTTCCATGTATGTATCCCAGCTAACCCTGAATACAGCTCGCTAAACCTAGCAATGGCAGTGCAGACTCTGAGCTACGAAGTGCGTGTAGCTCACCTTGATATGGTCGCTAGCCAATATCAGCCACAGCAACAAGATGAGTACCCTCGTCACGAAGAACTAGAAATGTTCTATGAGCACCTTGAAAAAGTGATCATTGATACCCAATTTATCTCTAAGGATAAGCCAGGTCAGGTGATGAATAAACTACGTCGTCTGTTCAGTCGAGCTCGTCCAGAGTTGCAAGAGATCAACACTCTACGCGGCATTTTGACTTCAATTGAGAAGAGCAAAAACGACAAATAAAAACCACACAAACCCTAAGGGTGAATACTTGACTAAAATAGTCAACTAAATACTTGACCAATTTAGTCAGGTATGGGAAGATTCCAACCACATAAACAATGTGGATTCGGTGTGATATGAAACTTACATCTAAAGGAAGATATGCGGTAACAGCTATGCTAGATGTAGCACTGCATTCGCAAAAAAGCCCAGTTCCTCTGGCTGATATTTCAGAGCGACAGGGCATCTCATTATCTTACTTAGAACAGCTATTTTCTAAGTTACGTAAAGCTGGCTTAGTTGCTAGTGTTCGTGGTCCTGGCGGTGGTTACCGTTTAGGTGCTGAAGCGAGCGACATCGCTGTCGGAACTGTAATTGCTGCAGTAGACGAATCAGTTGATGCAACTAAGTGTCACGGTCGAGCAGATTGCCAAGGTGGTAGTCGTTGTTTAACTCACACTCTTTGGCGTGATTTAAGCTCCCGAATCAGCAGCTTCTTAAATGACATTACGCTCGGTGAGCTAATGAAAGATAACGAAGTTTTAGAGATTTCTGATCGTCAAGATATCGATCTTGCGGTTAATAATGGTTTTGCACATAAAAATACGAGCACTACAACGATTAGTGCAGCACCTCACGGTGTTAATGCCCGCTCTTAGCGGTCAGTTTTTACATTGGAGTAGAAAATGAAACTGCCTATTTACTTTGACTATTCAGCTACATGCCCAGTCGATCCACGTGTTGCTGAAAAAATGGTTCAGTGCATGACGATGGACGGTAACTTCGGTAACCCTGCATCTCGTTCACACCGTTACGGCTGGCAGGCAGAAGAATCAGTAGATAATGCTCGTGAGCAAATTGCCGATCTACTAAATGCAGACCCACGTGAGATTGTTTTCACGTCAGGTGCTACAGAGTCAGACAACCTTGCTATCAAAGGTGCAGCGCACTTTTACGAGAAGAAAGGTAAGCACGTAATCACGTGTAAAACAGAACATAAAGCGGTTCTTGATCCATGTCGCCAACTAGAGCGTGAAGGTTTTGAGGTGACTTACCTTGAGCCTGAAGCAAACGGCATCATTGATTTAGACAAGCTACAAGCAGCAATGCGTGAAGATACGGTTCTTGTTTCTATCATGCACGTAAACAACGAGATTGGTGTAATCCAAGATATCTCTGCAATCGGCGAATTATGTCGTTCACGCAAGATCATCTTCCACGTTGATGCGGCTCAGTCTGCGGGTAAAATCCCACTAGATGTAAAAGAGATGAAAGTTGACCTTATCTCTCTTTCTGCACACAAAGCATACGGCCCTAAAGGCATTGGTGCTTTGTACGTTCGTCGTAAGCCACGTATTCGTCTTGAAGCACAGATGCACGGTGGAGGTCACGAACGTGGTTTCCGTTCTGGTACGCTTGCTACTCACCAAATCGTGGGTATGGGTGAAGCTTTTGCTGTCGCTAAACAAGACATGCAGAAAGATTATGACCACGCACTAGCACTTCGCGAGCGTCTATTGAAAGGGGTTCAAGATCTAGAAGCAGTAACGGTAAATGGCGACTTAGATCAACGTGTACCACATAACCTAAACGTGAGCTTTGCTTTCGTTGAAGGTGAATCTCTGCTTATGTCTTTAAAAGACTTAGCGGTATCATCAGGTTCTGCATGTACATCAGCGAGTCTTGAGCCTTCATACGTTTTACGCGCTCTTGGCTTAAACGATGAACTGGCACACAGCTCAGTACGTTTTTCATTCGGCCGTTTCACTACGGAAGAAGAAATCGACTACGCGATTGCACAAATCCGTGTAGCAGTAAATAAATTACGCGACATGTCTCCTCTATGGGATATGTATAAAGAAGGGATTGATTTGAACACTGTTGAGTGGGCTCATCACTAATCTCACGGAAATAGAGGATTCGAGGTAACTATCATGGCATATAGCGAAAAAGTAATTGATCACTACGAAAACCCACGTAACGTAGGTTCGTTTGATAAAGAAGATCCAAGTGTAGGTAGCGGCATGGTTGGCGCACCAGCTTGTGGTGACGTAATGAAACTGCAAATCAAAGTATCTGCAGAAGGTATTATTGAAGACGCAAAATTCAAGACTTACGGTTGCGGTAGCGCAATCGCTTCTAGCTCACTAGTCACTGAGTGGGTTAAAGGTAAAAGTATTGATGAAGCAGCTGCTATTAAAAACTCTGAAATCGCAGAAGAGCTAGAGTTGCCACCAGTGAAAGTTCACTGTTCAATTCTTGCTGAAGATGCAATCAAAGCAGCGGTTGCGGATTACAAAAAGAAGCACTAATCGTTTCTACAACGTAATCACTTCAAAAAAGTAATATTTGGGAGCACCCTTTGTGCTCCCCCTGAGTTCTCAATTTATATAAAACACAAGGTTGTAGTATGGCCATCACCATGACAGATACGGCAGCAAGCCGAGTTCAAGCTTTCCTAGATAACCGAGGTAAAGGTATCGGGTTGCGCTTAGCGGTAAAAACTACTGGCTGTTCGGGTATGGCGTATGTACTGGAATTCGTTGACGAGCTCAACGAAGAAGACGAAGTGTTCGAGCATTCAGGTGTTAAGGTCATCATTGATCCAAAGAGCCTAGTTTACCTAGACGGTACTGAGCTTGATTACGTAAAAGAAGGCCTAAACGAAGGTTTTGAATTCAACAACCCTAACGCGAAAGGCGAATGTGGTTGTGGTGAGAGCTTCAATGTATAAACGCCTCAATCGTTGAGCGTTTATAATGAGCGAAGAATAAAATTAGGCTCTAAGTAAAGAGCCTAAACTTAGGACCACCGTTACATGAATCATTTCGAATTATTTGGGCTACCACTTCAGTTTCAACTGGATGGTAGCCTTCTTTCTTCTCAGTTTAGAGATCTGCAACGCCAATTCCACCCTGATAAATTTGCCACGGCTTCTGAGCGAGATCGCTTGCTGGCTGTGCAAAAAGCTGCGCAAATCAATGATGCGTACCAGGTGTTGAAAAATCCAGTCAGCCGCGCTGAATACCTGTTAGTTCAACATGGTGAGGATATTCGTGGTGAGCAGCAGACTATGCAAGATCCTATGTTCCTGATGGAGCAAATGGAATTGCGTGAAGAGCTGGAAGATATCGCCGACAGTTCTGATCCTGAAGATGCTTTGTTTGCATTTGAAGGAAAGGTTAGCAAAATGTATAAACAACAATTAAGCGCTATCCAACAAGAACTCGACAGCGAAGCTTGGTTAGAAGCTGCAGACCGAGTAAGAAAGCTTAAGTTTATTGCAAAATTAAAGAATGAAATCGAGTTAGTTGAAGATCGTTTGATCGGCTAGTTCGTATAACAAGGACACATCCATGGCACTACTTCAGATTGCAGAACCAGGGCAAAGCGCCGCTCCTCACCAGCACAAGCTTGCAGTGGGTATTGATTTAGGTACAACAAACTCATTGGTTGCGTCAGTGCGCAGTGGTGAGGCAAGCACGCTTGTTGATCAACAAGGTCGCAGTATTCTCCCTTCCGTTGTTCACTATCAGTCAGAGTCGTACACCACTGGTGATGAAGCGCGTGTAAATGCACAAACTGATCCTAAAAATACCATTATCTCAGTTAAGCGATTAATCGGTCGTTCACTGTCAGATATTCAACAGCGATACCCATCTCTGCCATATCAGTTTGAAGAAAGTGATAATGGCCTGCCTGTGATTAACACAGCGCAAGGAAATAAGAACCCAATTCAAGTATCTGCAGATATTCTTCGTGCACTCGGTCAACGTGCTGAGTCGACGTTAGGTGGTGAATTGGCTGGTGCCGTGATTACCGTCCCTGCGTACTTTGATGATGCACAACGTGCAGGTACCAAAGACGCAGCGCAACTTGCTGGTCTTCATGTGTTACGTCTTCTTAATGAACCCACTGCAGCCGCGATTGCTTATGGCTTGGATTCAGGTAAAGAAGGGGTAATCGCTGTTTATGACTTAGGCGGTGGTACGTTTGATATCTCTATCCTACGCCTGTCTAAAGGTGTCTTCGAAGTTTTAGCAACCGGTGGTGACTCTGCATTAGGCGGCGATGACTTTGACCATTTAATTGCGGATCATTTCCAAGAGCAAATGGGCTTGTTAGAGCTGACAGCAGAACAGAACCGTATTCTTCTAGACGCAGCAACAGAAGCAAAGATTGGCTTATCTGAAGCTGAAAGCGTTAATGTTGAAGCACTAGGTTGGTCTGGCTCTTTAACTCGTGAAGAGTTCGAAGAGATCATCAAACCGCTCGTTAAGAAAACGCTGCTTTCGTGCCGCCGAGCACTGAAAGATGCGGAAGTTGACGCGGATGAAGTACTAGAAGTCGTGATGGTAGGTGGTTCAACTCGTACCTTACTTGTTCGTGAAATGGTCGGTGGCTTCTTTGGTCGTACTCCATTAACCAGTATTAACCCTGATGAAGTGGTTGCGATTGGCGCATCGATTCAAGCGGATATCTTAGTTGGCAACAAGCCTGACTCTGAGATGCTGCTATTGGATGTTATCCCTCTGTCACTGGGTATCGAAACCATGGGTGGCTTAGTCGAAAAGATCATCCCTCGTAATACCACGATCCCAGTTGCTCGTGCACAAGAGTTTACCACGTTCAAAGACGGTCAAACTGCAATGACAGTACACACCGTGCAAGGCGAGCGTGAGATGGTTGATGACTGTCGTTCACTGGCTCGATTTGCTCTGAAAGGCATCCCGCCGATGACTGCAGGTGCTGCTCATATTCGTGTTACTTACCAAGTGGATGCTGATGGCCTGCTATCGGTTACCGCAATGGAGAAGAGCACTGGCGTTCAAGCTGAAATCCAAGTTAAGCCTTCTTACGGTCTAAGCGACAACGAAGTGGCTAGCATGCTGAAAGATTCGATGACGTTTGCAAAAGAAGACATGCAAGCGCGTGCTCTTGCTGAGCAACGCGTAGAAGCGGATCGCGTTATCGAAGGCCTTATCGCTGCAATGCAAGCCGACGGTGACGAGCTACTTGATGAGCAAGGCAAACAACAACTTGTTCAAGCGATTGAAGCACTGATTGAAGTGCGTAATGGCGACAACGCTGATGCTATTGAACTAGAAATTAAGAATACCGACAAAGCGAGCCAAGACTTTGCTTCTCGTCGTATGGATAAATCAATTCGTGCTGCACTGTCAGGTCAGTCAGTCGATAATATTTAATAGTTAGAGAATAGATAAACATGCCAAAGATTATTGTTTTACCTCACGAAGATCTATGTCCAGAAGGCGCTGTTTTAGAAGCAAAAACTGGTGAGACGGTTCTTGATGTTGCATTGAAGGCCGGTATTGGTATTGAACACGCATGTGAAAAATCGTGTGCATGTACAACATGTCACGTCGTGATTCGTGAAGGTTTTGATTCTTTAGAAGAGAGTGATGATCTAGAAGACGACATGCTAGATAAGGCATGGGGCTTAGAGATGGAATCTCGCCTTGGCTGCCAAGCAAAAGTGGCTGATACGGATCTTGTTGTAGAGATTCCAAAGTACACATTGAACCTAGCGTCTGAAGATCACTAAGAACTTCTCTACAGTCATGGTGGTTTCGCCATGACTGAAATAACGGTTTAAAAAACTGGCCTAGAATATAGATCATAAAGGTGACAGAGCGTCGCTAATAAATATAAGGAAGTGTTATGAGCTTGAAGTGGATTGATTCGCGAGACATCGCAATTGAGCTATGTGATTTGTACCCTGATACTGATCCTAAAACGGTACGTTTTACCGATCTGCATCAATGGGTGCTAGACCTTGAAGAGTTTGATGACGAGCCTAACCACTCGAATGAAAAAATCTTAGAGGCTATTATTTTGTGCTGGATGGATGAGATGGATTAATCCTCTTGTCTAATGATTTGGTCGCGGGTTGGTATCAGTCCAATATAAAACGCAGCCAAGTTAACAATTCTTACTAAAAAAAGCGGACCTTATGGTCCGTTTTTTTATCAAAATGACATTTTCCTCCTACATAATGCTAACATCAGTGAGCTAATAAAAAATAATCAGAATCACACTCTCGAAGTGGTTCATGACAAGGAGAAATCATGTCTACACAGATGTCAGTATTTTTAAGTCAAGAAGCTGCCCAGCCTCAGTGGGGAGCAAGAGCTATTTTATCGTTCTCAGAAGCGGGAGCGACAATTCACATTGGTGAAGGCCACGATCTAGGCGCAGTTCAACGTGCGGGTCGTACGCTTGACGGACAAGGTATCGCATTCGTTTCACTTCGTGGTGAAGGTTGGGATCTAGAAAGCGTTTGGGCTTTCTACCAAGGCTACCGTGGACCAAAGAAAAAGAATGCATTGGAATGGGATGCACTTTCAGAAGCCGATCAAACTGAGCTTGAAGCTCGTATTCGCGCAACTGACTGGACGCGTGACATTATCAATAAAACCGCTGAAGAAGTGGCACCTCGTCAACTTGCGACAATGGCTGCTGAATACATCAAATCAGTGGCGCCAGCGGGCACAGTAAAAGCAAAAATCGTTAAAGACAAAGATCTCCTAACTGAAGGTTGGGAAGGCATCTACGCGGTAGGTCGTGGCTCTGAGCGTACATCAGCAATGCTGCAACTGGACTTCAACCCAACAGGCGATGAAAACGCACCTGTATTTGCCTGTTTAGTCGGTAAAGGTATTACGTTCGATTCGGGCGGTTACAGTATCAAGCCAGGCCAATTCATGACAGCGATGAAAGCTGACATGGGTGGCGCAGCAACGATTACTGGTGGTTTAGGTCTTGCGATTGAACGCGGTCTTAACAAGCGCATCAAGCTTATTCTATGTTGCGCAGAGAACATGATCTCTGGTCGCGCATTGAAGCTTGGCGATATCATTACCTACAAAAACGGTAAAACAGTTGAGATCATGAACACTGATGCGGAAGGTCGCTTAGTGCTAGCTGATGGCCTGATGTACGCAAGTGCACAAAGCCCTGAGCTGATCATCGACTGTGCAACGCTAACAGGCGCGGCTAAAAACGCATTAGGTAACGACTACCACGCACTATTAAGCTTCGATGATGAGTTGTCTCACCAAGCGCTAACAGCGGCAAACCAAGAGAAAGAAGGCTTATGGCCACTGCCTCTTGCTGATTTCCACCGTGGTATGTTGCCTTCAAACTTTGCTGATCTTTCAAACATCAGCACAGGCGATTACACACCGGGTGCAAGTACAGCAGCGGCATTCCTTTCTTACTTTGTAGATGATTACAAAAAAGGTTGGATTCATATGGATTGCGCGGGTACTTACCGTAAGTCAGCAAGTGACAAGTGGGCGGCAGGCGCAACGGGTATGGGCGTTCGCACACTGGCTCGTCTTCTTATCGACCAAGCAAAATAATAATAAGGGTGAGCGGTATTTTGTGCCGCTCATTCATAAAGCTCAGATCGAAAGATCTCAGTAATTTCAGTATTTAATAACAAAAAAATGAAGTGAAGGAATCCCTATGGCTCTAGAAAGAACGTTCTCAATTGTTAAGCCGGATGCAGTTAAGCGTAACCTTGTTGGTGAAATCTACCACCGTATCGAAAAAGCAGGCCTAGAAATTATTGCTGCTAAAATGGTTCGTCTTACTGAAGAGCAAGCGAGTGGCTTCTACGCTGAACATGAAGGCAAAGAGTTCTTCCCAGCTCTTAAAGAGTTTATGACTTCTGGTCCTATCATGGTTCAAGTGCTTGAAGGCGAAAACGCTATCGCTCGTTACCGTGAACTTATGGGTAAAACAAACCCAGAAGAAGCGGCATGCGGTACTATCCGTGCTGACTACGCAATCAGCATGCGTTACAACTCAGTTCACGGCAGCGACAGCCCTGAGTCTGCAGCTCGCGAAATCGAATTCTTCTTCCCAGAATCTGAAATTTGCCCACGCCCAGCTCAATAATCGGCACTGCAAATTATTCTAAAGGCTTCACCTCGGTGAGGCCTTTTTTGTAAGTGGATTTTACGCTCTCGATAATCAATTTAGTCGTCATTCTCGAAAGCGACGAAGGAGCGTAATCGGGAATCTGTTTTTGTTATTGGAGATTCCAGATACTTCGTTCCTCAGTTCTGGAATGACGGGGAACTTTGGAGCAACCATCTCGTGGTAAATATTATCGAGCAATTGGTGATTATTTACGTCATTCCCGAAAGCGACGAAGGAGTGTAATCGGGAATCTTTGTTTAAATTGGGTAATCTCAGGCCGATAAATACAATTGTTCAAATTTTAATCGCTTAAGTTTGAATGTCTTAATAAACACAGGGTTTTACAATGCTTGTTGAAGTTGCGTAAAGCCTGTACAATTCGCGCCCTTAATTATTGTTCCGTCATTGAGAGGCATCATGACCACAGCTAAAGTCAATCTACTCGATTTTGATCGTAAAGGTCTTCGTAAATTTTTCACAGAAGAACTGAATGAGAAAGCGTTTCGAGCAGAGCAAGTGATGAAGTGGATTTATCACTTCGGTGTCGATGACTTCGAACAAATGAATAACATCAACAAAAAGTTACGTGAGAAACTTCAACGTCGCTGTGAGATTGTTGCACCTGTTGTTTCTGAAGCTCAACACTCTTCAGATGGCACAATTAAATGGGCGATGAGCGTTGGCGACCAAGACGTTGAAACGGTATACATCCCAGATGGTGACCGTGCGACGCTATGTGTATCTTCACAGGTTGGTTGTGCACTTGAATGTAAGTTCTGTTCTACAGCTCAACAAGGCTTCAACCGTAACCTAAAAGTTTCAGAGATTGTTGGCCAAATCTGGCGTGCATCTCGCGAAATCGGCCTAGAAAAAGAAACTGGTCGTCGTCCAATTACTAACGTTGTAATGATGGGTATGGGCGAGCCTCTATTGAACATGAAGAACCTAATGCCATCATTAGAAATCATGCTTGATGATCTAGGTTTCGCACTGTCTAAGCGTCGTGTAACCGTATCAACTTCTGGTGTTGTTTCTGGCCTTGACCAAATGACAGACAACATCGATGTCGCATTGGCTATTTCTCTACATGCGCCAAACGATGCACTACGTAGCCAAATCATGCCGATCAACGACCGTTGGGATATCCAAGACTTCCTAGCATCTGTTCGTCGTTACATTGCGTCTTCAAATGCTAACCGCGGTAAAGTAACGGTTGAGTACGTGTTATTGGATCATGTGAATGATGATATGGACCACGCACGTGAACTTGCTGAGCTAATGAAAGAGACGCCTTGTAAGATCAACTTGATTCCATTCAACCCTTACCCGGGGTCGCCTTATAAGAAGCCAAGCAACTCTCGTATTGATCGCTTCCAAAAAACGCTGATGGAATACAACTACACAGTAACCGTTCGTAAGACTCGTGGTGATGATATTGATGCCGCGTGTGGTCAGTTAGTCGGTGATGTGATTGATAGAACCAAGCGTACTAAAATGCTTAAAGCAGCCTCTGAAGCGAACTTGATTGCCGGTGGTGTGATTGAAGTAAAAGCGGTATAAAACGCGATTAGAACCTAAACAAGCCAGAAGTCTTACTTCTGGCTTGTTGCTTTTCTGGGGTGCAGTTTTTGATTTTTTGGACTTCTTGCCCACGCTTTCTTACATTTTTCGTCAAATTTTGGACAAAACCATGAGCTGACGGTAAATTTTGTTTAAAGTGTTTTTGCCTTGTAATGGCATTAGCTTATGATTAACTAATCTTAAATTAATTTAAGTGCTCGCTTGCTACTGATCATCAATATGTCTATTTAGGTTGGCTACTTGATAAACTAGCTTCCTGAGAAGGTCATCCATAATAAATGAATGATGTTCGCCTTTAAGGGTTGATGATTTAGATAGCAGGAAAAATTCCACATAACGTGGGTTGTTAGATTGAGCTTAAACGACAATAAGAAAACGCTCTCCTCAACCTGCGATAATACTTTAGAAGTTCACTCTCTATGAACACAGAACAAGATACACAAGCGCAAGAAAACGTAGCTCCAGCTTTGGAAGCGGGAACGCTGCTTAAGAACAAACGAGAATCTCTTGGTTTAACGCAAAAGCAGATTTCTGATCGCTTGAAACTTCGCGTTACTCTGATCCAACAAATTGAAGAAAACCAATTCGAGTCAGATCAAGTGGCGACGTTTATGCGTGGCTATATTCGTTCATACGCGAAATACGTCAATCTTGACGAAAAAGTCGTATTGAGTGCGCTGCATCATGCCGGTGATGCTCAGCATCAAGAGCAAGAAATGCTGAGTTTTTCTCGTAAGACCAAAACCGAGAAGCACAACAGCCGTATTATGATCCTGACTTGGAGCATTTTTGCGGTCATTGCGGGTATCTCCTCACTTTGGTGGTGGCAGAACCAACAACAAGACACCCTATCTCAATCTTTAGCGAATACTGAAAGCTCAGAAGAGCTCGCGGTAGAAGAATCACTTGCCCCTGAATTCACCTCTTTAGAAGTGATTGAAGCTGAACAAAACGAAGCGGGTGCTTCTGTTGTTGAAGGTGCTGAAGGCCTTGCTGCGATAAGCGATGCGGAAGAAAGTTCAGATGCTGTTACTCCAGCTGACGAAACTTCTGCACAACAAACAACAGAGACTGAACCAACTGCTGAAGCTGCTGCGAATGCAGAAACGGTTGAAGCTAGCACGGCTCCTGAAGCTGTGGCTAACGAACTAGTGATGCAGTTCACCGCTGATTGCTGGATCCAAGTAAAAGATGCAACGGGTAAAACCTTGTCGACTGGCATCAAAAAAGCAGGTCAGTCGTTAAATCTATCAGGAACTGCGCCATATAAAGTGATTCTAGGTGCGCCAGAAGGCGTATCAATGACATTTGCAAGTGAACCTGTCGACCTTTCTGGGTATACTTCAGGCAAAGTAGCTAGAATAACCTTACCTTAGAGTTAATATGCAACACGAATCTCCTATTATTCGTCGCAAATCAACCCGTATTTATGTGGGTGATGTGCCGATCGGTGATGGTGCACCAATTGCTGTGCAATCCATGACCAACACAAGAACAACAGATGTAGCCGCGACCGTTGCTCAAATTAGAGCTCTGGAAAAAGTTGGCGCTGATATCGTTCGCGTATCTGTACCGACTATGGATGCCGCTGAAGCCTTTAAGCTAATCAAACAGCAGGTCTCTGTTCCTTTGGTTGCTGATATTCACTTCGACTACCGTATCGCACTTAAAGTGGCGGAATACGGCGTTGACTGTCTGCGTATCAACCCAGGTAACATCGGTAACGAAAGCCGTATCCGCTCAGTTGTTGATTGTGCACGTGATATGAATATTCCGATTCGTATTGGTGTTAACGGCGGTTCTCTTGAGAAAGAGATCCAAGAGAAATACACAGAACCTACAGCAGAAGCGCTTGTTGAATCAGCAATGCGTCATGTAGATATCCTAGACCGTCTGAACTTTGATCAATTCAAAGTCAGCGTGAAGGCTTCTGATGTATTCCTTGCTGTCGGTTCTTACCGTTTGCTGGCTAAGCAGATTGATCAACCTCTTCACCTGGGCATTACCGAAGCGGGTGGTGCGCGTGCTGGCTCTGTGAAGTCAGCGGTAGGTTTAGGTATGCTTCTTTCTGAAGGTATCGGCGATACGCTGCGTATCTCGCTAGCGGCTGATCCGGTTGAAGAGATCAAAGTTGGCTTTGATATTCTTAAATCTTTGCGCATTCGTTCGCGTGGCATCAACTTCATTGCGTGCCCGAGCTGTTCTCGTCAAGAGTTCGATGTTATTAACACCGTTAATGCCCTTGAAGAACGCTTAGAAGACGTGATTACTCCAATGGATGTGTCAATCATCGGTTGTGTGGTTAACGGCCCTGGTGAAGCAGAAGTGTCTCACTTAGGTTTAGCCGGTAGTGCTCGTAAGAGTGCCTTCTACGAAGACGGTAAGCGTCAGAAAGAGCGCTTCGACAACGATGACCTTGTCGACAAACTTGAAGCTAAGATTCGTGCAAAAGCGTCAGTGCTTGATAAAGCAAATCGCATTGATGTAGAAAACTTAGAAGATTAATACAACGCGATGGGGTGTGATTGTCTATTCGCACTAACACCTGGTCGTGAGAAATTACGGAATAAATACTGTGGCTAAAAATATCCAAGCAATTCGAGGCATGAACGACTGCCTTCCAACTCAATCACCACTGTGGCAGAAAGTAGAAAGCGCAGTTAAAAACGTGGTGAGTGCATACGGTTACAACGAAGTACGTATGCCTATCGTTGAAGAAACAAACCTATTTAGCCGTGCAGTTGGTGAAGAGACAGACGTTGTTTCTAAAGAGATGTACACCTTTGACGACCGCAATGGCGATAGCCTAACGCTGCGTCCAGAAGGCACAGCAGGTTGTGTTCGTTCATGTATTCAAAATAGCCTTATCAACCGTGATGAACAGCGCCTATGGTACATGGGCCCTATGTTCCGTCACGAGCGTCCTCAAAAAGGTCGTTACCGTCAATTCCACCAATGTGGTGTTGAAGTGTTTGGTCTAGACGGTCCAGACGTTGACGCAGAACTTATCATGATGACAGCACGTCTATGGCGTGAGCTAGGTATCGATAAGCACGTTCGCCTAGAGCTGAACTCAATCGGTTCTCAAGAAGATCGCGTAAGCTACCGCACTGCGTTAGTGGCTTTCCTTGAGCAACATATTGATGTGCTTGACGAAGACTGCAAACGTCGCATGCACACTAACCCTCTACGTGTACTTGATACTAAGAACCCTGATGTTCAAGCTATCTTAGGTGACGCACCTCGACTATCTGAATATCTAGGTGAAGAATCGAAGCAACATTTTGCTGGTTTGTGTGAACTTCTTGACGCTGTTGGTATCGAATACCAAGTTAATGAGCGTCTAGTACGTGGCCTAGATTACTACAACCGCACCGTATTTGAGTGGATCACAGATAGCCTTGGTGCTCAAGGTACAGTATGTGGCGGCGGTCGTTACGATGGTCTTGTTGAGCAACTAGGCGGCAAAGCAACCAATGCAGTTGGCTTCGCAATGGGTCTAGAGCGTCTGGTTCTGATGATGGAAACGCTAGAGCTAACAGAAGTTCGTCGTAGCGTTGATGTATACGTAGTTGCTGCTGGCGAAGGTACTATGATCGCGGGCATGCAGTTAGCGAATCAATTACGCGACACCGTTGAAGGCGTGCGTGTAATGAACCACTTCGGTGGTGGTAACTTCAAGAAGCAATTCAAACGTGCTGACAAAGTAGGTGCTGTTGTGGCGCTGGTACTTGGTGAGAACGAAGTTGCTGACAATACAGTTGTGCTAAAAGATCTGGTTGGCGGCGAGCAAGAAACCGTGTCTCAAACGGAAGTTGCAGAGAAAGTTGCTGCGCTAATCTAATTAGCCATTGAGCAAACGCTCATAATGAATACTAACGTCAGCACTATGCTGGCGTTTAAAGAATTAAAGAGGACAGGAAGTGGAACTTTACGATAGCGAAGAGCAACAAGTTGAAGCCATTAAAGATTGGTGGAAAGAGAACGGTAAAGCCGTAATCTTTGGTGCGGTTATTGGTTTAGGTGGTCTATTTGGTTGGCGCTATTACCAAGATTCAGTAGTTGAAGCGCGTGAAGCAGCTTCAGAAAGCTACACCTCTGTAATTTCAGCTCTTGATGTTAAGGGTGTTGATGCTCAATCTGATATTCAAGCTTTCATCGACGCAAACAAAGATGCTGAGTACTCAGTACTTGCTGCTATGCAACTAGCAAAAGTACAAGTACAAGCAGGCGATCTAGCGGCGGCACTTGAACAGCTCGAGTGGGCAAAATCGGCAACTAAGGACGCGGCACTTGCGCCACTACTTACTTACCGTGTTGCACGTATTAAAGCTGAGCAAGGTGAATTTGACGCAGCACTGACTGATCTTGCTGCTATGACAGATGAATCTTGGAAAGGCCGTGTTGCTGAACTGCGTGGTGATATCTCACTTCGTAAAGGCGACACAGACGCAGCATACAGTGCTTACACAGAAGCACAGCAAGCTGTTGACGCTAGCCAAACGCTTCAAATCAAACTTGACGACCTAGCTAAATAAGGCGCTTTGAATGAAGAAGATGTTTCCAAAAGCGGCGTTGTGTGCGATTGCTCTTGGCCTACTAGCTGGCTGTGCGGGTGAAGAAGACACCGTAATCATGGCTCCAGTCCCAACGGTAAACAGCGAGTTCACTCCTAGTCAGGAATGGTCTACGTCGGTTGGTGATGGTGTTGGTCACTACTTTTCAAAACTAACGCCAGAATTGGCTTACGACAAAGTGTTTGTTGCAAGCCGTGAAGGTATGGTTAAAGCGCTTGATCCTGATACAGGTAAAGCGCTGTGGAAAGTCGATCTTGAGAAAGACGTATTGGCTCGTTTATCGGGTGGCTTAACGGCGGCTTACGGTAAAGTTTTTGTTGGTTCTGAAAATGGCGAAGTGATCGCACTGGAAGAATCGACCGGTGAAGAGCTGTGGCGTGTATCAGTCAATGGCGAGGTGCTTGCATCCCCAGCAACTGATAGCAACATGGTCATTGTTCATACCAGTCGCGGTATGTTGATCGCGTTAGATCAAGCAAGCGGTGAACAAAAATGGACCATCAGTACGGAAGTACCAAGCCTAACACTGCGTGGCGATAGCTCGCCTGTTGCAGTTTCTGGTGGTGTATTCTGGGGTACAGCAAATGGTCGTCTAGCTGCGGCTATCGTTGATCGTGGTCAGCTTATTTGGCAACAGCCAGTAGGCACACCAAAAGGTGCAACGGAAATTGATCGTTTGGTTGATGTTGATGCATCTCCAATTGTTCTTGGTGGCACCCTGTATACCGTAGGTATCAATGGTCAGCTGATTGCTATCGACCTTCGTTCTGGTAAGCCAATTTGGAAACGTAACTACTCATCAGCGATTGATTTAGCAAGTGATGGTAGCCGTTTGTTCGTTGTTACCGACAAAGACCATGTGGTTGCGGTTGATGCGCGTAGTGGTACTGAACTGTGGAGCACTCCATTGTTAGAAAACCGCTTACTGACAGCACCTGCTATTATTAATGGTTATGTAGTCGTGGGTGATACTGAAGGTTATCTGCACTGGTTGGATCGTTCATCGGGTGAGTTTGTTGCTCAACAGCTTGTCGATGATAGCGGCTTTGCGGTTGCACCAATTGAACTGCCTGAAGGCTACTTAGTGACGACTCGCAATGGCGATGTAAAGAAACTAACGATTAGCCAATAAAAGCGTGATATAATTCACAGTCGGCTCCTGGTTGGTAACAGCCAGGAGCCGTTTTGTTGTTAAAAATTAATAAACCGTGTGGTTATAGGTAAGAGTTTAAACTTGCGAACAAGTGCTTACCTATAACTACATTTAGAGAAGAAATTGTAGAGGTTGTTATGGTACCTGTTGTTGCTCTAGTAGGGCGTCCGAACGTAGGTAAATCTACGTTATTTAACCGATTGACTCGAACTCGTGATGCATTGGTTGCGGATTTCCCTGGCTTAACGCGTGACCGTAAATACGGTCATGCTCATTTTAGCGAGCATGACTTTATTGTTATTGACACTGGCGGTATCGACGGTACTGAAGAAGGTGTTGAAACTAAAATGGCTGAACAGTCGCTAGCGGCGATTGATGAAGCTGATGTCGTTCTATTTATGGTAGATGGCCGTGCGGGTCTAACACCTTCAGACGTGGCGATTGCTAAGCACCTACGTCAACTAGAAAAGCCTTCAATGCTAGTAGTAAACAAGGTTGATGGTATCGACCCTGATGCTGCAAGTGCTGACTTCTGGCAACTAGGTGTAGAAGACATGTACCAAATCGCTGCGGCGCATGGTCGTGGTGTTACTGCACTTATTGACCTTGCTCTTAACCCATTCGCAGAAGCGCTAAAAGCTGAGAATGGCGAAGTAAGCGACTTAACTGAGTTTGAAGACGAAGAAGAAGAGCAGGTTGAATTTACAGAAGAAGAAGCTGAAGCAGAATTCAAGCGTCTTCAAGATCAACCGATCAAACTAGCGATCATTGGCCGTCCTAACGTAGGTAAATCAACGCTAACGAACCGTATTCTTGGTGAAGAGCGTGTGGTTGTTTACGATATGCCAGGTACGACTCGTGACTCTATCTACATCCCAATGCAGCGTGACGAGCGTGAATACGTTCTAATCGATACTGCGGGTGTTCGTCGTCGTAAAAACATCAACGAAACGGTAGAGAAGTTCTCAGTGGTTAAAACACTGAAAGCGATTGAAGATGCTAACGTTGTATTGCTGCTTATCGATGCTCGCGAAAACATCTCTGATCAAGATCTAAGCTTGCTAGGCTTTGCGTTGAACGCTGGTCGTTCAATTGTTATTGCCGTAAACAAGTGGGATGGCCTAGATAACGACGTTAAAGAACGCGTTAAGAAAGAGCTAGACCGTCGCTTAGGCTTCGTTGATTTCGCACGTATTCACTTTATCTCTGCACTTCACGGTACAGGTGTTGGTCACTTGTTTGAGTCTGTACAAGAAGCTTACAAGTCAGCGACTACTCGTGTTGGTACTTCTGTGCTAACTCGTATCATGAAGATGGCGACTGATGATCACCAACCGCCTATGGTTCGTGGCCGTCGTGTGAAACTGAAATACGCGCACGCTGGTGGCTACAACCCACCGATTATCGTTATCCACGGCAACCAAGTTCGTAACTTGCCAGATTCATACAAACGATTCTTGATGAACTACTACCGTCGTTCACTAGAAATCATGGGTACACCTATTCGCATTCAATTCCAGAACAGCGAGAACCCATTTGAAGCTAAGACTAACAAGCTGACAATTTCTCAAGAACGTAAACGTAAACGTATGATGAGCATGGTTAAAGGTCGTAAGTAAACCTTTCCAATAGATTTGATACCCGAGCCTGTCTCGGGTATTTTTTTAAGCAAAATTCACGTTAAGCCATAACAATACGTTTTTATCATCATGGCTCAACGAATCAGACTAGATTCCAGAAGAAGAACGATATGACTACTAGCGATTTGATTACACCTGTGTCAGCAATCACACCAACCATCACTCAATTTTGTCATCAGGCTTGGCAGCTCAATGCTAAAGCGCAGTACGTTGAAAGCGATGACAGCAAAACTTACCTGATCACCGACGTGACACCTTTCCACCCAGTGAGTCACATTTGGCCAGATCACCCTGCAGACCAAGGCTTTGTGAGTGTTGGTGACGTGCTATATCCAGTTGAAGACTGCCTTGTTGGTGCTATAGAACAATCTACTGGCAAGCTTCATATCGCAGCAGATATCCCTGTTAAGCGTGATACGGAAGGGTGGGCGTTTGTTGTTGTCCACCAGCTACCTACATCTGCTTCTATGATTAAGGTTAACGACGAAGTCGTGTTGTCGGTTGATAAAGAGTACCAAGCCAGTTTGAGCCGTGGTCACAGTGCTGGCCACATCGCTTTCCTAGCTTTGAATAAAGTATTGGCTGAGCGCTACTGGCGTAAAGATGCGGATAGAAAAGATCCGCTTGGCAGTTACGACTTCAATAGCTACGCACAAGTGACGAGCTTTGTGACTCCAGAGCTGTGTTCCGATAAGTATCGTTTAGGCAAAACCCTCAAGAAGCGCGGTTTGAACGTTGCAGACATGCTAGCAAATCTTGATGACATCGAAGCTGATATCAACCAGATGATTGCGGGCTGGCTTGCAGAGCCGACGCCAGTCGCAATGCGACTGGAAGGCGAAGCATTAACAGACTCTCGTTATTGGGAATGGCAGTTGGATGCCGACACTTTAGTGTCTATTCCGTGTGGTGGTACTCACATTGAGAACACCTCAGAGCTTAAGGCATTGTCCGTTAAGTTAACCCAGTTAGATGACCAGCATATTGAAATGCTGACGCATGTAATTCGATGATCTAGACTACAGATCGAAATGGCTTGTGCTGTTTGTTTTGTTTTTGAATGTAACTTTTAATATAAATGACTGTTTAAAATTGAAATGCAGCACATGTAACTTATGCTTTCGGTGTGTGGTGATATAAATATTCTTTTTGGGGTAGATCGCTGATCAAAATAGATAAAGCGAAAGATCAACCTATGATCTTCGATTGTGTGTCGTACTAATTTAGTGTGTTATTATTAACTAATAACAAGCTTGCATAAGAACAAGTTGTACCCGATTACACAATTGAAAGCCTTAGTGAATGGAACAACAATTTTTATTAGAAGGTCATCGAGCCGTCAATAGCTTGCTACGGAAGCTTGCGCTTGGGATGGATCGCAAAGATTTAAATCACAAGATTATTCAGCTTACCGAGCAGCTTTTTGGGCAGCGCATGGCTTCAATTCTACTGCTCAACTCAGAGTCTAAAACTTTACACCTTGAATATGCTCCAAACCTGCCTGATTTTTACAATCAACAGATTGAAGGGGTAGAAATTGGTGCGGGGATAGGTTCTTGTGGCGAGGCAGCTGCGCTTAAGAAAGCAGTGATGGTCTCCAACATAAATGCACACCCAAACTGGGCACCTTTTTTAGCCCTCACTAATCAAGCGAATTTGCATGCCTGTTGGTCGGTCCCCATTATCTCGTCACGCGGTAATGTGTTGGGTACCTTCGCTATTTATAGTCAGTACATCTCTGAACCACATGAATTTGAGCTCGAGATCTTAGAGCTACTGGCTTCCCTGTATTCGGTAGCACTAGAGAAGTTTGAGCTGGAGAACCAGCTAAACTTTTTCGCTAATCGAGATTCTTTAACCCATTGCTTGAATCGTCGCGCATTGTTTAATGAAGCGGAGAAAGTGTTGGCCAAGCGATGCTTTTCTGAAAAGGTGATGGCGTGTTTGTTTGTTGATGTCGATAAGTTCAAATCGATAAATGATACCTATGGCCACAGTTTCGGTGACGATGTGCTGTTGGCGGTTGCCGAAGTTCTTGATGAGGCAACCACAGCATGTGCCAAGATAGGCCGTTATGGTGGCGATGAGTTTGTGGTGTTCTCTTGCTTTGATGATCAAGAAAGCGTTGTTAGCTTCTACCACAGCTTAGAGAAAGCACTGCAACAAGCGCTTTATATCAATGATGTGCAGTTCTCAGTGAGTGTTGGGTTGTCTTGTGACAAAGATCCTCAAGGATTAGACCAGTTGATCGCACAAGCTGATAAGAACATGTACCAAATCAAGCAAGCGAAGTCTCAGCGGTAGTAGATTGTAAAAATAGTAGTGAATTAGGAAATGCTAATGAGTGAAAATATCTGCCCTAAGTGCCAGTCTGAGCTAGCTTGGGATGGCAAGTATCATTGTGAAAGTTGTCAGGCTCACTTTACTAAAGTTGGGTTTTGCCCTGAGTGCAGCAGCCAACTTGAGAAGCTTCAAGCCTGTGGTGCGGCGAGCTATTTTTGCAACGGTGATTGCAACGAGTTGAAATCAAAGTCGAGAGTAAAATTCGAATTTCAACCTGCGGAATAGCCTTAAACTACATGGTTTGAACGACCATCGGTGATGTTATACCAGAGACTCAATACTAAAGTGTTGGGTCTTTTTTGTATCTGAAGAACAGGAATGTGTCATCTTGGTTCATTCCCACCGTCACTGCACCAGTATGAAACATAGTTACATGATTGCTATGCACTCTATTGGTGTGAGTTTCTTTTAAATTCTATTAATACAATTACTTATAAATAATTTCGTTGGTTTATAAGTTTGGCACTCTTCTTGTAACTCTGTAATTGAATAACAAAAATACAATTATGGAGTAATATCATGAACAAGGTGTTCAATTTATCGCTAGCTGCACTGTGTACAACACTTTCATTTTCTTCTTCAACAGTGTTTGCTGCTGATGAGACCATCAAGGTCGGTGTTCTACACTCACTCTCTGGCACCATGGCGATCAGTGAGACAACGCTAAAAGATACCGTGCTAATGCTCATCGAAGAGCAGAACAAAAAGGGCGGTTTGCTTGGTAAGAAGCTAGAGCCTGTCGTGGTTGACCCTGCGTCAAACTGGCCGCTATTTGCTGAGAAAGCGCGTGAGCTTATCGAAAAAGAGAAAGTGGATGTGGTGTTCGGTGGTTGGACATCGGTATCACGTAAATCCATGCTGCCAGTTTTTGAAGAGCTAAACAGCATCCTTTTCTACCCAGTACAGTATGAAGGTGAAGAGTCTTCTAAAAACGTTTTCTACACCGGTGCCGCGCCAAACCAACAAGCGATCCCAGCAGTGGATTACTTGATGGAAGAGCTTGAAGTCGAGCGCTGGGTACTTGCAGGTACCGATTACGTTTATCCACGTACAACCAATAAGATCTTAGAAGCCTACCTAAAAGATAAAGGTGTCGCAGAAGAAGACATCATGATCAACTACACGCCATTTGGTCACTCTGATTGGCAATCTATCGTTTCAGACATCAAAAAGTTCGGTGAAGCTGGCAAGAAAACCGCTGTGGTTTCTACTGTAAACGGCGATGCGAACGTACCTTTCTATAAAGAGCTAGGCGCTCAAGGCATTTCATCTGAAGACATCCCAGTTATTGCATTCTCTGTTGGTGAAGAAGAACTGTCAGGCATGGACACAGAACCATTGGTTGGTCATCTAGCGGCATGGAACTACTTCATGAGTGTTGATACTGAAGCTAATGAAGAGTTCGTTGAAACGTGGCAGTCGTTCATCAAGAGTGAAAAGCGTGTCACCAATGACCCAATGGAAGCACACTATATTGGTTTCAATATGTGGGCTCAAGCTGTGACTAATGCGGGCACAACCGATGCTGAAGCGGTGCAAGATGCATTGATTGGTGTGTCTGTTCCAAACCTATCTGGTGGCTACTCAACCATGCTACCAAACCACCACATAACTAAACCTGTATTGATTGGTGAGATTCAAGATGATGGCCAGTTTGACATCGTTTGGGAAACCACAGGCCTTGTTGCAGGTGATGCTTGGTCTAACTACTTACCTGAATCAGCAAAACTATTCTCTAGTTGGTCTAAGCCATTCTCATGTGGTGCGTTCAACGTTGAAACTAAAAAGTGTTCTGGTGGTAACTAGAGTTATTCGCTCTTAGCTGATAACTAGTTACTGGTTGTCAGCTTTCGTTACTGGGTGTTAGCTATTACCGGTAACTACTAGCTATGAATATTGAGCCTTCTCTTTAGGGAAGAGTGCTTCTGCATGGAGGCGCAACGAAAGAGAAGGCTCAAATTAGTTTCAAGTCACAACAACTATCCAAACATCCACCAAGTAAAAAATAACAATATCTAACTTGTTGGTTAAGGAAGCAGGGATGAAGAACGTATTAAACGTATTTAAGGCGCTGTTGCTCATGGCTATCAGTGCTCAGTTGGCTTTTGCTGGAATAACGGATGAAGCTAGCTTTACCAAGGCGCTAGTTGGTAAAAAAACATCGGATAAAGAGCTAGCCATCGATTGGATCATTGAGACACAAACGGAAGACGTGTCGAAGGCTATTTTATATGGATGGTTAAACGGCAATCTCTATTACTTCAATGATAAAAAAAACGAACATTATAAACAGCTCTATCTCATTCAAAACACCAAAACAGCCACTTCAGCTCAGTCTGTATGGGATGAATCAACTCTCAATATCGACAATGCTAAGCTGTTTAAAAAGGTGCGCGTAAACAACAAACTTCGCGGGATCTTACGGGGTGAAATTGCCTCTATTGGATTAAATAGCAGTAACCCAGATGTGCGTTATCAAGCGGTTCTCGATCTACTGGGAACTAAGGATGCCACTATCATCGATCGTTTATCCGAACTTAGAGAAAATGAGACCGATGGTAAAGTCGCTGAACTAATGGATTTGTCATTAGCTATTTTTACCTCGCTTGATAACAGTGCAACAACTGAAGCTCGAGTAACATCGATTGAACGAGTGGGCGACTTTAAGCATTCAGTCGTTCTAAAAACACTGAACCAACTACTTAACGGTGAGCAAGAACCAAGCATTTTGGCTGCAACAGAGCGTGCGATGGACGATTATCAACAAAGCCAAGCTCTGTACTCAGGTGTTGAAACCGTATTCTTTGGCTTGAGTTTAGGTTCGGTATTGGTACTAGCGGGCATTGGCTTAGCGATCACCTTTGGTGTGATGGGCGTTATCAACATGGCTCATGGTGAGCTGATCATGATTGGCGCTTACACCACCTATGTATTGCAACTTCTGATGCCGAATCATATTGGTTTAGCGCTAATACTTTCTATTCCTGCAGCATTCATCGTTTCGGGCTTAGTGGGTATTGCGATTGAGCGAAGCGTGATTCGTCACCTTTATGGGCGTCCATTAGAGACCTTGCTCGCCACCTTTGGTATCAGCTTAATCTTGCAGCAAGCCGTTCGCTCTATTTTCTCTCCGCTGAACCGATCAGTGAGTACACCTGAATGGATGTCTGGTGCGCTTCAATTGAATCCTATGCTATCGCTGACTTATAACCGTCTTTACATCATCTTGTTCTGTGGCTTGGTGTTTATGGGGTTATTGATGGTTCTGAAAAAGACACCGTTAGGCCTTCAGGTTCGTGCCGTTTCTCAAAACCGTGGCATGGCTCGTGCGATGGGTATTCGTTCAGAGCGAGTTGATGCGATGACCTTCGGTTTAGGCTCTGGCGTTGCGGGTGTTGCAGGCGTGGCACTGTCTCAACTGACCAACGTTGGCCCTAATATGGGACAGGCGTACATCATCGACTCATTCATGGTGGTGGTATTCGGCGGTGTTGGCAACCTATGGGGCACGCTAGTCGCAGGCTTAAGCCTTGGTCTGTTCAATAAAATTTTAGAACCATGGGCTGGTGCGGTTCTCGCCAAGATTCTGGTACTGGTTTTCATCATTCTATTTATTCAAAAACGCCCACGCGGACTCTTCCCGCAACGTGGTCGTGCGGCTGAAGGTTAAGGACAACATCATGCAGTCAAAATCATTTGTACTTTCGGCAATGCGTGGTGACAAAGGTGGCCAACTGACCATCCTTGCCATTCTAGCGGCCGTTATTCTTATCCCACTGGCTAACACCATGTTACCAAGTGGGCACCCGCTCCATGTAGAGACTTTTACTATCTCGCTGATGGGCAAATATCTGAGCTACGCAATGTTGGCGTTGGCGCTCGATCTGGTGTGGGGCTATCTCGGAATCTTGAGCCTTGGCCACGGTGCTTTCTTTGCGCTTGGTGGTTATGCGATGGGCATGTACTTGATGCGTCAGATTGGTGACCGTGGGGTTTATGGTGATCCAGTCTTACCAGATTTCATGGTGTTCCTTGATTGGTCTGCGTTGCCGTGGTTCTGGCAGGGCTTTGACCAGTTCTGGTTTGCTTGCCTGATGGTGGTGCTAGTGCCGGGCGCATTGGCTTACTTGTTCGGTTATTTAGCTTTCCGCTCTCGTGTGTCCGGGGTGTATCTTTCTATCATGACTCAGGCATTAACTTACGCATTGATGCTGGCATTTTTCCGCAACGAAATGGGCTTTGGTGGCAACAACGGACTGACGGATTTCAAAGACATCATCGGTCTGAGTTTGCAGAGTGATGCGGTCAAGATAGGTCTGTTTGTCGCGACTGGTATTGCGCTTATTCTCAGCTACATAGCTTGTCGCATGGTGGTGACCAGTCGATTAGGTCGTGTGGCATTAGCGATTCGTGATACGGAATCACGCACTCGCTTTATGGGCTATGACGTCGATGGCATCAAGCTGTGGGTCTTCGTTCTTTCTGCGGTTATCGCCGGTATTGCCGGGGCTTTATATGTCCCTCAAGTGGGTATTATCAATCCGGGAGAATTTGCTCCTCTTAACTCGATTGAGATTGTGGTTTGGGTAGCCTTAGGCGGTCGTGCCACTCTGTTTGGTGCCATTGTCGGTGCATTGATCATCAACTACGCCAAGAGTTGGTTTACGGTTGAGTTCCCGGAGGTGTGGCTGTTTGCTCTGGGTGGACTATTCGTACTCTCAACCATGTACTTCCCACAAGGTGTGATTGGCTTTGTCAGTGAAAAGTGGCAGCAGCTGCGCAAGGCATCAAATGGGAAAAACCAAGATAAAGATAAGGATGATCAGCACAAGGCCAAGGAGGTGATCGCATGACCACATTTAATAGCGTAAAGGAATCGGTTCAGGCGTTCACTCGTCGAGACGAAGTCTTTGATTACCTCAAACCCGATATTCATCCTGCCATCGATACTCGACATAACGTGCTGTTGTATGTCGAAGGCGTCAACAAAAGCTTCGATGGTTTCCAAGCGATAAACGACCTCAACCTCTACATCAAAGAGGGAGAGCTACGCTGTATCATAGGTCCTAATGGCGCAGGTAAAACCACCATGATGGACATTATCACAGGTAAAACTAAGCCAGACACCGGCGAGGTGTGGTTGGGTTCGAACATCAACTTATTGAAGATGAACGAAGCCGAAATCGCCAATGCAGGCGTTGGGCGTAAATTCCAAAAACCGACCGTGATTGAGTGTTTAACTGTGTGGCAGAACCTTGAATTAGCCATGGCCGGTGACCGCTCAGTGTGGGCGACGTTCACCGCTGTGATGTCTGGTGAACAGAAAGACAAATTGACCTCGGTACTTGAGCTGATTCATTTAAAAGACGAAGCGGCGAATTTGGCAGGTAACCTGTCTCACGGACAAAAGCAGTGGTTAGAGATCGGCATGCTATTGATGCAAAACCCTAAGCTGTTGCTGGTGGATGAACCCGTGGCAGGTATGACTCACCAAGAAATGGACCGCACCTCTGAACTTCTTAACTCGCTAGCAGGTAAGCACTCGGTGGTTGTAGTTGAACACGATATGGATTTCGTTCGTTCGATTGCTAGCCACGTCACCGTGCTTCATCAAGGTCACGTGCTGGCAGAAGGCACCATGGATCAAGTGCAGGCTCACCCTGAAGTTAAACAAGTTTATCTCGGAGAATAGGATGTTAGAGGTTAAATCAGTTAATCAATATTACGGTGAGAGCCACACGCTGTGGGATTTGGATATGCAGATCCCAGAAGGTAAATGCACGGTGCTAATGGGGCGAAATGGTGTCGGTAAAACCACCTTACTGCAATGCATTATGGGGTTGGTGAAGGTTGAAAGCGGTGACATCTCCTTATCGGGTGAGTCACTTTTGAAAACCGATGCCGAGGACCGTCCACGCCAAGGGATCGGCTATGTACCGCAAGGTCGCCAGATCTTCCCAATGCTCACTGTTCAAGAAAATCTAGAGGTCGGTTTACCGATTCGTAAAAAGGGTGACCGCAAGATCCCTGAATTCATCTTCGATATTTTCCCAGTGTTAAAAGAGATGCTACATCGTCGCGGTGGTGATTTATCGGGTGGCCAGCAGCAACAGCTAGCGATTGGGCGTGCGCTGGTGGTGAATCCAAAGCTATTGATCTTGGATGAGCCGACGGAGGGTATTCAACCCAATATTGTGCAAGAGATTGGCGACATCATTCGCATGCTCAACGAGAAAATGGGACTCACGGTGTTGTTGGTTGAGCAGAAGTTGCCATTTGCGAGAAAGGTCGGTGACCGCTTCTGTATTCTCGACCGTGGGCGTCAGGTGGCTGAAGGTGAAATGACAGGGCTCGATGAGTCCTTGATTAAGGAGTATCTAACCGTATGAATTCTCTCTTTTCTCCGAATGAAGTAAGCAAGGCTTCTTTAGTAGAAGCTTTATCTCTGAATGAAACCATCGAACAAGATATTCGAGATGGTTGGCAAGCAAGCCTAAATCTCACTTTTGTCGACCGCGGTGATAAAACCGTATTAAAGAATCGTCAGCAGTCTGGTCCGCTTGCGGTGCAACGCCCCCTGTATCCTGATGGGGAAACGTGTCACACCTACTTACTCCATCCCCCCGGCGGAGTGGTAGGTGGTGACACTCTCAATATTAACGTGAATCTTGAGCACGGTGCTCACGCGTTGATTACCACACCCGGTGCGACCAAGTTTTATCGCTCAAACAACAAGTACGCCAAGCAGAAGCAGACCCTACGAGTGAAGAAAGATGCACGCTTGGAATGGATGCCGCAAGAGAACATCTTTTTCCCCAATGCACACGTTCGTTTAGATACTGAAATTCGCCTAGAAAAGGGTGCACAGTTTTGGGGTTGGGAGATGCACTGTTTTGGACGCCCTGCACAGAATGAGGGATTCGAGCATGGTCATCTCGTTGGGAAAACAGAAATCTATCTTGATAATCAAAGGCTTCTGACTGAAGGCTTTAATTTTCATGGTGGCGATAAGTTAATGATAAATATGGGGTTACTTGATTATTCAATGATGGGTACCTTTTATCTCACCTCAAATGAGAAGCAAGATTTAGAGTTGGTACAGAGCTTGCTCTTATCTATTACACAGCAAGCTTCACAGCAATCAGTTACATCAAAAACGTCGAGTGAACCCACATTAATATTGGGTGCGACACAGATAGAAGGATTGATTGTGGTGCGAGCCTTGGGTTATTGGAGTGAAGACATCCTCCAGGCCTTTGGTCAGATATGGCAAGCAACTCGCTCTCATTTATGTGGTACGACTCCTGATTTACCAAGGATTTGGGCGACTTAGCGATTAGCCCTATTTGTACCGAGGGCGACTTCCGGCCCTCGGTACATTTTTTCAAGCTTGCTGTGATTGAATCCCACTTACTGCTCATGCGTTTCTGAGCACTAAGAAAACAACACTAACAGCGGGCAGCTAAATGGAATTAACACCAAGAGAAAAAGATAAGCTACTTATCTTCTGCGCAGGAATGCTGGCACAGCAGCGTAAACAGAAAGGCTTAAAACTCAACTACCCAGAATCTATTGCTCTGATCAGCAGTGCCATTCTTGAAGGTGCCCGTGAGGGGAAAACCGTTTCGGAATTGATGGATTTTGGACGCACACTGCTTACCGTCGATGACGTTATGGAGGGGATCCCTTCCATGATCCCAGATGTACAAGTCGAAGCCACTTTTCCCGATGGCACCAAGTTGGTGACCGTTCATGAACCTATCGTGTAGGGAGAAGAAATATGGCTGGATCCACCAAACAATATTCAGGCTTAGTGCCCGGAAAAGTCGAAACCGCTCCCGGTGATATCACTCTAAACGAAGGCCGAGACACGACGTCCGTAAAGGTTCAAAATATAGGCGACCGTCCCGTGCAAATCGGCTCTCATTACCACTTCTATGAAGCAAACCCTTCGCTGATCTTTGACCGAGAAGCTACTAAAGGCTTACGACTCAATATTCCTGCGGGTACTGCAACCCGCTTTGAGCCGGGTCAGTCGCGCAGCGTCGAGTTAGTGCGTTACGCCGGTAAGTTAGAGATCTATGGCTTCCAAGGAAAGGTGATGGGCAAGCTCTAAGCGCTCCCACGGAATAATGAAAATAACAAAGGATTGAACATGGCGACGATATCCAGACAGGCTTATGCCGAAATGTTTGGGCCAACAGTCGGTGACCGAGTGCGTCTTGCTGACACTGATTTATGGCTAGAAGTTGAAAAAGATTACACCGTATACGGCGACGAAGTGAAATTCGGCGGCGGCAAAGTTATCCGTGATGGACAAGGGCAAAGCCAACGTCCAAGTGCCGAAACTCCAGATTTGGTGATCACTAACGCGATTGTGTTGGATTACTGGGGCATCGTAAAAGCCGATGTCGCAGTCAAAGATGGTCGAGTTCAGGCATTGGGCAAAGCGGGCAACCCAGATGTTCAACCGGGCGTTGATATTGTGATTGGCCCGGGCACGGAAATTTTAGCAGGCGAAGGTTCAATCTTGACTGCTGGTGGTATTGATTCACACATTCATTTTATTTGCCCACAACAGATTGAAGAAGCACTGGCGTCAGGTGTGACAACCATGATCGGCGGTGGCACTGGACCAAACACAGGTACTAACGCGACCACATGCACACCGGGGCCTTGGAACATGCACCGCATGCTAGAGTCACTCGATCAATTCCCGATGAACTTTGGTTTGTTAGGCAAAGGCAATGCCAGTCAGCCAGAAGCACTACGTGAGCAAGTAGCGGCAGGCGCGGTGGGTTTGAAGTTACACGAAGACTGGGGAACCACTCCCGCTTCAATCGATACCTGTTTGAGTGTGGCTGACGAGATGGACGTACAAGTTGCGATTCATACCGACACTCTGAATGAATCTGGTTTTGTTGAATCGACACTTGGCGCAATCGGCGACCGCGTGATTCATACCTATCACACCGAAGGTGCGGGCGGTGGTCATGCTCCCGATATTATTCGTGCTGCAGGTGAGCCGAACGTTTTGCCTTCCTCAACCAATCCAACACGCCCTTACACCATCAATACCGTCGATGAGCACTTAGACATGTTGATGGTCTGTCATCACTTGTCACCATCGATTGCTGAAGATGTCGCGTTCGCAGAGTCACGTATCCGCCGTGAAACCATTGCCGCAGAAGACATTCTTCATGACTTAGGTGCCTTTTCGATGATCGCTTCGGACTCACAAGCAATGGGACGTGTAGGCGAGGTGATCACTCGAACTTGGCAAACTGCGCACAAGATGAAAGTTCAGCGCGGCAGCCTAAAAGAAGATTCAGACTACAGCGATAACTTCCGATTAAGACGCTATGTCGCTAAGTACACCATCAACCCAGCGATCACTCATGGTATGTCTCATGAAATCGGCTCTATCGAAGCAGGGAAGTTAGCTGATCTAGTGTTGTGGAAGCCCGCTTTTTTTGGTGTGAAGCCCAGCGTGATTTTGAAAGGTGGCATGATTGCCATGGCACCAATGGGCGATCCAAACGCTTCTATCCCAACCCCTCAACCTGTTCACTATCGCTCTATGTTTGGTAGCTATGGCAAGGCGTGTCAGAACACATCGATGTTGTTTGTCTCTAAAGAAGCCAAAGCGCAGAACATCGATAAGCAATTGGGTTTGCAGAGTTTGATTGGTGTAGTGAGCAACTGCCGAAATATCAGTAAAGCCGACATGAAGCTCAATGATTGGATGCCAAAAATTGAGGTGGATTCTCAGACGTATCAAGTACGCGCCGATGGGGAACTGCTAACTTGTGAGCCTGCTGAAGAACTACCAATGGCACAACGGTATTTTCTATTTTAAGAGCTCGGCTGAAGGCTTTTATTTTAGCGCTGAGCTGAAGGCTCTTGTTCTAGCTCTTAGCTAAGGGCTTTTAGGCTGAAGGCTCCTAATTTAAACGTTATAAATCTCACAAGGAGATTGAGGTAATAGCAATGATTGAACTGACTCAACTGAATACTCAAATGCAAAATGCACCGGATGGCTACTTAAGCCTGCCGATCGATAGCCGAATCAAAAGCCGTCTTAAGGTGATGTTAGATGACGGACGTAATGCCGGCCTGTTTCTACCGCGAGGTCATATCTTGCGTGGTGGCGAACAACTGTCGAGTGAATGTGGCTTGGTAGTGGAAGTGAAAGCGGCACCAGAAACCGTTTCGACTGTTTACTGTGAAGACTTGCTCCTGTTAACGCGAGTGGCGTATCACCTTGGTAACCGTCATGTTCCGCTGCAAGTGGAAGCGGGTTGGGTTCGTTATCAACACGACCATGTTTTAGATGAAATGGTTGAAGGCTTAGGCGCGAAAGTGACCACTGAGAAACAACCGTTTGAACCAGAAGGCGGTGCTTATGGCGGTCGCTCTGGTGGACATCATCACCATCATTAATCGAGTCATTGATGACTCACTAAACGATTTATATAACAACAAATATTAATAACTATAAACGCAAGGAACTCGCGATGAACTTTAAAACAGCTGCAGGCTTATGTACTTTCACACTGGCTTCTCTAACAACATCAACGATGGCTTTCGCTCACCCAGGACATGGGGCGCATTCAGTTCATGAGTCTCACTCGTTTATGTCTGGCTTAACTCACCCTGTGACTGGCATGGATCATCTGATCATGCTGATCGCTTTCGGTCTGTTAATTGGCGCACTTTCATTTTCCACCAAGACAAAAGCAGCTCTGATTGGCGGTGGATTGGTGTCTTTAGTGGTAGGGCTTATCGCAGGCCAAGCCCTAGGTTTCTCTGTGATTGTTGAGCCTGCCATTATCGCTTCTCTGTTTGTCGTCAGCTTATGTTTATGGCATGTATTCTCACCATCAACCAAGCGTGTAAACAGCGTATTAGTTGCTTCGATTGCTATGTTGTTTTTCCATGGTTACGCACACGGCGTTGAAGCCGCGAGCAACCTGACTCAGTTCGCAACAGGCATGAGTATCAGTGCTTTGGCTCTGATGGTTATCGGTACTTTTGTTGGTCGCGCGGTTTACTCTAAATGGTTGTCAGTCGGCGTGGCTTCAGCAAGCGCACTATTGCTGTTAGGCGCGTAGGCTCTCGAACTTATTTGATTCTGGAAGACTGAGGGCACGATTATGACCACAACAGAAAATGTAGCCGTCTATCGTCTGTTTCAATTGATCAGTCCATCGTTGCCGATTGGTGGGTTCACTTATTCGCAAGGCTTAGAGTTAGCGGTTGAAGCGGGGTGGGTGACCGATCGCAACAGCATGGAACAGTGGCTTAATACCATCGTCAGTTCCAGTGTCGCAACTTTGGAATTACCTATCTTAGAGCGTCTTTATCACGCGCTAGAAAAGGGTGAAATCGATGAGATTGAGCATTGGTGTAACTACTTATACTCAAGCCGTGAAACCAGTGAATTGCGAGCGGAAGAAAAGCAGCGTGGGCATGCATTGAACACCTTGTTGAAGCGCTTGGATATCGATATTTCGCTGGTGGATTCTGTTGATAGTCATCCAAACCAATTGTTGGGCATGTGTATGGCGGCTCAGCATTGGGGTATTGATTTAGAGAGCCTCAAGCAGGGTTATTTATGGAGTTGGCTTGAAAACATCGTTACCGCAGGGGTCAAGTTAGTGCCTTTAGGTCAAACCGATGGTCAGTTGGCATTGATTAATATCACCAACACCTTTCCTGAGGTGATCGAAAAGGCCCGCACGATAGAAGATTGGATGATAGGCAGCTTTTCGCCTTCGATGGCATTAGCGAGTTCATTGCACGAAACACAATACACACGACTATTTCGTTCGTAGCGGTTAGCGCGAACGATGTAGCAAAAAGAATATAAGGAAGTAGACAATGGAAAGTTATAAGCAACCACTTCGAATTGGTATTGGCGGCCCGGTAGGGTCTGGTAAAACAGCGCTATTAGAAGTGCTTTGTAAAGCGATTCGCGACAAGCTCAATATCGCAGTGGTAACCAACGACATCTACACTCAAGAAGATGCCAAGATACTTACGCGAGCAGAGGCTCTAGAACCAGATCGTATTATTGGTGTTGAAACGGGTGGCTGTCCGCACACGGCGATCCGTGAAGATGCGTCGATGAACTTAGCTGCGGTAGAAGAGCTTGCCAAGCTGCATAAGAACCTCGATGTGGTATTCGTCGAAAGTGGCGGTGATAACTTGAGTGCGACGTTCAGCCCTGAATTAGCCGATCTTACCATCTACGTGATTGATGTAGCGGAAGGGGAGAAGATCCCACGTAAAGGCGGACCGGGTATTACGCGTTCTGATCTGCTGGTTATCAATAAGATCGATTTAGCACCATATGTGGGTGCGTCACTTGAGGTGATGGAGCAAGACACACAACGCATGCGTCCAACCAAGCCATACGTGTTCACCAACCTCAAAGAGAGCCAAGGGCTAGACTTCATCATCAACTTTATTGTGACTGAAGGGATGCTAACCATGAAGGAGCCTTCTACTACTGAGTAGGGTTGGAATAGGTTAGTTTTTTGAAAGCGTTAGATACTAAAAAGCCCTGTCGATTATCGATAGGGCTTTCTGGTTTGAAACGTTAGGTCGAACTTAAAGCTCGCTCTTAGTCACTCTTGTGGTCACTTGCGACTCAATCACACCGTCTTCAACTTGAGTGGTGATCACTTCACCGACTTCGACATCGTTAATCGATGATACCGTCTTGCTCGATTCTGAATGAGTAATGCTGTAGCCACGCTTTAGGGTTGCCAGTGGACTAACGGTCTCTAACTTCTCTGCAGCCATAGCGAGCTGGTGGCGAGTGGTTAGTAATATCTTGTCCATTGCATCCAATAGCTTTTGCTCTGAACGTTGCAGATGCAGTTTCTGTTCGCCAAGGCGTTTCACTGGCGAGTTCAATTGAAGCTGGTGCTGTTTACGTTCAACACGCTGTGCATGCTGTTTTAGGTATTGAGTCATACCACGACGCAAACGCATATCTAGGTCATCAAGCTGCTGACTCTGCTTTTGAAGTTGGTAGCTAGGGTGTTGCTTCTCTAAGCGGTATTTCAACGTTTGAGTTGATTGCGCCTGTTTGATTAACACATGACGAATCGCACTGACTAAGCGAGCACGTTTAGACGCGAAAGCTTGTTCTTTATGACTGTTATCACGGCTAACCAATTCTGCGGCAGCTGATGGCGTTGGGGCACGCATATCGGCAACGAAATCAGCGATAGTGACATCCACTTCGTGGCCAACGGCGCTGATAATCGGGATTTGGCTTGCTGCGATTGTGCGAGCTACGATCTCGTTATTGAAGCACCATAGGTCTTCCAGTGAGCCGCCACCACGGCCGACGATTAACACATCACATTCATTGCGTTCGTTAGCGCGTCCAATCGCTTGGGCAATCTGAATCGCCGCCTCTTCGCCTTGAACCATGGTCGGGTAAACCACAACCGGTAGCGAAGGATCGCGCCTTTTTAGTACATCAAGAATATCAAACAGCGCTGCACCGGTTTTAGATGTGATAACGCCAACACGTTTTGGGTGTTCAGGAAGAGCTTGCTTACTTGATTGAGCAAACAGTCCTTCTGCGGCAAGGTTCATCTTCAGCTTTTCAAATTCTTGCTGAAGTTTACCGTCACCCTCTGGCTGCATGCTTTCGATGATCAGTTGGTAGTCACCGCGTGGCTCGTAAAGAGATAGGCGAGCTTTGACTAAAACTTGATTGCCGTTCTGAGGCTTAAAGGTCACACGGCGGTTATTGCCACGAAACATGGCGCATTTAACTTGAGCGCGAGAGTCTTTTAGCGTGAGGTACCAGTGACCAGAGACAGGTGCAGAGAAGTTTGAGATTTCACCAACGAGCCAGACTATTCCCATTTCGTTTTCTAATAGGAGACGAACCTCTGAGTTGAGGCGAGAAACAGTAAAGATGTTTGGATTAGTCATAGAAGCACTATCTTTCCTTGAAGGAAGGTCTTTCTTGGAATCTCACAGGGCGTGAGTATGGAAGATAGCGGCAATATAATACATAGCAAGGGGGTAAATGCAAATTAAAAATACAAAAATGTGTAGCCAAGCGATTTCGCCGTGCGTATAATCCGTCTGCAATATCAAATCCAAATCACTTTATTATGCGAAACGATAAAGTTGGGTTTACTCCTTTTAACACCTTTGTTGTGAGATATTGCAAATGCTACGAATCGCAAAAGAAGCTTTAACTTTTGATGACGTTTTACTCGTCCCAGCACACTCAACCGTTCTTCCGAACACAGCTGATCTTCGCACTCAGTTAACGAAAAACATTTCTTTAAACATCCCAATGATCTCTGCATCGATGGATACTGTTACGGAAGCACGCCTAGCAATTGCCCTTGCGCAAGAAGGTGGTATTGGCTTTATTCATAAGAATATGTCAATCGAGCAGCAAGCTGAAATGGTTCGCCAGGTTAAAATTTACGAAGCTGGTGTGGTTTCTCACCCAGTAACTGTAAGCCCTGACGCAACAATCGCTGATGTTGTAGCCCTTACCCAAAAACACGGCTTTGCCGGTTTCCCTGTTGTTACTGAAACAAACGAATTGGTTGGTATTATTACTGGCCGTGACGTGCGCTTTGTTACTGACCTTTCTAAGAAAGTTGATGTAGTAATGACACCTAAAGCTCGCCTTGCTTCTGTTAAAGAAGGTGCAACTCGTGAAGAAGTTCAAGAGAAAATGCACGAAGCGCGTGTTGAAAAAGTTCTTGTTGTAAATGATGACTTCCAACTTACTGGAATGATCACTGCAAAAGATTTCCACAAAGCAGAACGTAAACCAAACGCTTGTAAAGATGAGCGCGGCAGCCTACGTGTAGGTGCAGCTGTTGGTGCTGGTGCTGGTAACGAAGAGCGCGTTGCTGCTCTAGTTGAAGCTGGCGTAGACGTTCTACTTATTGACTCTTCACACGGTCACTCTGAAGGCGTACTTAACCGTATCCGCGAAACTCGCGCTGCATACCCTGATCTACAAATCATCGGTGGTAACGTAGCAACTGGTTCTGGCGCACGTGCTCTTATCGAAGCTGGTGTTAGTGCAGTTAAAGTTGGTATCGGCCCAGGTTCAATCTGTACGACTCGTATCGTTACTGGTGTTGGTGTTCCTCAAGTAACAGCCATCGCAGACGCAGCGGAAGTTGCAAACGAATACGGTATTCCAGTAATCGCAGATGGCGGTATCCGCTTCTCTGGCGATATCTGTAAAGCTATCGTTGCTGGCGCATCTTGTGTGATGGTTGGTTCAATGTTCGCTGGTACTGAAGAAGCACCGGGTGAAGTTATCCTTTACAACGGTCGTTCTTACAAGTCTTACCGTGGTATGGGTTCTCTTGGCGCTATGTCTCAAGGCTCTTCTGACCGTTACTTCCAATCTGACAACGCTGCAGACAAGCTTGTTCCAGAAGGTATTGAAGGTCGTATCGCATACAAAGGTCGTCTAAAAGAGATCGTTCACCAACAGATGGGCGGTCTACGCTCAAGCATGGGCTTAACGGGTTCTGCAACTGTTGAAGACATGCGTACTAAAGCTGAGTTTGTTCGTATCTCTGGTGCGGGCATGAAAGAATCTCACGTACACGATGTTCAAATCACGAAAGAAGCACCTAACTACCGTTTAGGTTAATAATACGTCCAAACGTTTGAATAATGTGCTGATTTAGTCGGCACATTAATATACCAATCGTAGTAAATAACTGGTCATCCTAGCTTGTTAAAAACCTCGATAACTTCGTTAGAATTTTTGATTGTAGAATAACTACTTATCAGAAAATCCTGCCTCGTTCTCAGGCTTTTTTCCTACGCTATTCCTGAACACTTACTTACTGTGATTGGTATTATATCTACCGCCTGTTTTGTTAAAAGTCCGATTGTCTCAAAACACGTGGTTAAAGATATCTAACGAAAACGTTTGCTTTATTTCTTGAAGAGTTAATCAGAGGTGAGTAAACTCACCTCCGTTTTATCACATAGCCAATAAGACTGCTTACAATGACTAAAAATATTCATGACCAACGTATTCTAATTCTGGACTTCGGTTCTCAATACACACAGCTAGTAGCTCGTCGTATTCGTGAGATCGGTGTTTACTGTGAACTTTGGAGCTGGGACGTAGAAGAAGCGGATATTCGTGAATTCAATCCAGACGGCATCATCCTATCTGGTGGTCCTGAAAGTGTAACGGAGGAGAACTCTCCACGTGCACCTCAGTACGTATTTGATTCAGGTGTTCCTGTATTCGGTATCTGCTACGGCATGCAAACTATGGCTGAGCAACTTGGCGGTAAAGTAGCAACGTCTACTGAGCGCGAGTTCGGCTACGCAGCGGTACAAGTGACTGGCGAATCAGCACTTTTCGCTGACCTTGAGTCTACTCAAGATGTTTGGATGAGCCACGGCGACAAAGTAGTTGAGATTCCAGCCGATTTTACAAAAATCGCAGAGACAGACACTTGCCCATACGCAGCAATGGCAAACGAAGATAAGAAATACTACGGTGTTCAATTCCACCCAGAAGTAACACACACTAAAAACGGCCTAAAAATGCTTGAGAACTTCGTTCTTAACGCGTGTGGTTGTGAAGGTCTGTGGACTTCAGCGTCTATCATTGAAGATGCAGTTGCACGTATTAAAGAACAAGTAGGTGACGACGAAGTTATCCTTGGCCTTTCTGGTGGTGTGGATTCATCTGTAGTTGCGATGCTTGCTCACCGCGCTATCGGCGACAAACTAACATGTGTATTTGTTGATAACGGCCTTCTTCGTTTAAACGAAGGCGAGCAGGTTATGGACATGTTTGGTGACAAATTCGGCCTTAACATCATTAAAGTTGATGCTGAAGAACGTTTCCTTAAAGCTCTGGAAGGCGAAGCTGAACCAGAAGCTAAGCGTAAAATCATCGGTCACGTATTCGTAGATATCTTCGATGAAGAGTCTAAGAAACTATCTAATGCTAAATGGCTTGCTCAGGGTACTATCTACCCAGACGTAATCGAGTCTGCAGCATCTAAGACAGGTAAAGCACACGTAATCAAATCTCACCACAACGTTGGTGGCCTTCCTGATGATATGGAAATGGGTCTTGTTGAACCTCTACGTGAGCTGTTTAAAGATGAAGTACGTAAGATCGGCCTTGAGCTTGGTCTTCCATACAACATGCTTTACCGCCACCCATTCCCGGGTCCTGGTCTAGGTGTTCGTGTTCTTGGCGAAATCAAGAAAGAGTACTGTGATCTACTGCGTCGCGCAGATGCTATTTTCATTGAAGAGCTTCACGCTGCTGACCTTTACCACAAAGTATCTCAAGCATTCACGGTATTCCTACCAGTACGTTCAGTTGGCGTAATGGGCGATGGCCGTAAGTACGATTGGGTTGTATCTCTACGTGCCGTAGAAACTATCGACTTCATGACTGCTCACTGGGCACACCTACCATACGACTTCCTAGGTAAGGTTTCTAACCGTATTATCAACGAAGTTAACGGCATTTCACGTGTTGTTTACGATATTTCTGGTAAGCCACCAGCAACTATCGAGTGGGAATAATCTCTTAGAGATTTAACCAGCTTTGATTAAGATCTTAAGCCTCGAACTCAGTTCGGGGCTTTTTTCTTTTCGATTGATTATATTGATTCATTACATTAAAGGCTTATGAGCAATACCTCGAAATCAAATGAACAATAACTAGAAACCAAATGAGTTGGAAACTAGATATCAGCTCAAGAAACCATGAGACGCTTTGTTGTGCTGAGCCATGTATCAAAAAGATCACTCGCACTTTTTATAAATTCACACAGCTACAGCTAGGCCATTTCACATGTGAAGCATACTCTTTGATGGACTTATTAAGGACAGATAAGAGAATCCATCATGTTAAAAATCAAATATTTGGCGACAGTACTGGGCTGCACTTTAGCAGCGCAAAGTCATGCGTCTTTGAACATTCAACCTGATCCGCAAAATCCGAATGGTTACCTTGTTGAAAAGTCGGCTCTACAAGCTGCTGAACAAGCGAAAACATCCGATCCTATGTATGCGATCTGGTCACAGGCCCTTCAAACTCGCCCGAATACAATCGTTGAAGCGATTGAACCCGGTTCCCCCTCGAATCCTGAAAACATAAAGCGTGTAGAGCGCGTGTTCCCTCAATCTGAATGGGACTTCCTCACTCAGATGGCAGCGCCAGAATACACCTACACTCGCTTCTTACGTGCGATCGGTAAATTCCCAGCGTTCTGTGGAGAGTACACCGATGGCCGTGACTCCGATGCCATCTGTAAGAAATCCATCATCACGGCCTTTGCTCACTTTTCACAAGAGACGGGTGGGCACATCGCGATAGACAACACCTCTGATAATCCATTAGCTCTAGAAGAGTGGCAGCAAGCGCTGGTGCATGTTCGCGAAATGGGTTGGTCTGAAGGCCAAGAAGGTTACACCACCGGTTGTGGTCAGAACGATTGGCAGAATGCCCGTTGGCCATGTGCTGCGGGACAGGGCTACTTCGGACGTGGTGCTAAACAGCTTTCTTACCATTTTAATTATGGCGCGTTCTCTGAAGTGATGTTTGATGGTGACGCGACGGTGCTTCTCAACAATCCGGGCTTAGTGGCGGACTCTTGGTTGAACTTAGCTTCTGCTATTTGGTTTTTCCTTACCCCTCAAGCACCTAAACCAGCTATGCTGCATGTCATCGACCGCACTTGGACGCCATCTCAACGCGAATTGGATGCGGGTATTGGTTATGGCTTTGGTACCACAATCAACGTGATCAATGGTGGTATTGAATGTGGCGAGCAGAACAAAGACAAAGGCCAACCCGTTAACCGTATTCGTTATTGGGAAGGGTTAGCAGCGCACTATGAAATTCCGGTAGAAGCGGATGAAGCCAATACTTGTTGGCAGCAAACGCCTTACGGAAGCTTAAACCTCAACGGAGCAACGGATGTGTTGTACACCAACTGGGATGGTAACTGGAAATACTACGCAGACCGCCCAGAAGGTTACTCGTTTGAGTGTGAGCTTGTTGGTTTCCAAACGGCTTATTCCGCACTGGTGGCTGGTGATTACGAGAAGTGTGTGACCAACTTCTATGGTTCTCATGCGAGTTGGCCTGAAGTGAAAGTTGTCGATAAGCTGGATCCGGTAGATCCTGGTACTGATCCGGGTGGTAATGGTTGGAGTGCGACCAAGGTTTACAACGCGGGTGACCAAGTGACGCATAACGGCGCAACCTATGAAGCGAAATGGTGGACACAAGGGGATGACCCTGCCAATGGTGGCCCTTGGAAACTAGTAGCGGGCGAGCCAACACCACCAGTTGTGACAGATCCAACGCCTGTTGATCCTGCCCCTGTCGATCCAGAACCAGTAGACCCTGCACCCGTTGAACCACCTGTGACAGAACCGCCAGTGGTTGTCGATCCATCTGAATTTATTACGTGGCAAGCCGGTGTTAGCCAAGTGAGTAATGGCGATAAAGTGACGCATAACGGTAAGTGCTTCGTGGCTAAAAACGGCCCAGGTGTTTGGGAAAGCCCAGTTCAATCGAATTGGTTCTGGGATGAAATCAGCTGTAATTGATAGTCTGAATACTGAAGAGGTGGCCTAAGTTACGAGCTCAGTAGTACGACCATAGCGATATAAATAATCAAAAGCCGAAAGTTTCTACTTTCGGCTTTTTTCCGTTTCGAACTTGGCTATTTAAGCAGGGTGATTGGTCTATTTGGCTATGTTGAAGCGCATTTAAAGACTAATTATCCAGTTAGAGGATAAAGTTCTGTACAAATGATGCTTGTGAATTTATATTCAAATTTAATTTATATTTATTCTCTTATTTTAGGGTTAAGGTGTACCTATGGAACAGACAGATGTCACGTCACTCATCCCCATTGTGATTACTTTGGTGTTGTCATTGGCGACAAGGAATGTGGTGATAGGCCTTTTTGCTGGTGTGCTGAGTGGTGTTGCAATGCTGACTGGCATGTTTAGCGAACTTAACCCGCTTGATACGTTTGGTACCATGGTGAAAGGTTACCTAGTCCCTCAACTTACCGACAGCTATAACGCTGGTGTGATCATGCTGTTGGTATTCATCGGTGGCTTTGTCGCATTGATGGAAAAGTCCGGTGGTGGCGTCGCGTTTGCAAAGCAAGTGACTCAGTGGGTAAGCAATAAATGCCAAGCTCAATTGTCAGCATGGTTGGGTGGAATCGTTATATTTTTCTCAGACTTAGGCACCCCTTTAATTGTTGGCCCTGTTTTTCGTCCCCTTTTCGATAAACTGAAACTTTCTAGACAGAAGCTAGCATTCATCATTGATTCAACCTCGTCGCCCGTTGCTATTCTTATCCCTTTCATTGGATGGGGTGTTTACATCATGAGCCTTATTCAGAAAGAGTTCACGGCGTTGAATGTCAACATGTCCGATTGGGATGCCTTCATCGGTGCGATTCCTTTTCAGTTCTACGCATTTCTTGCGATTTTCATCGTTCCGCTTGTGTCCGTTAAAGGTTTAGACTTTGGGCCAATGGCAAAAGCCGAGCGTGATTGCCAGGCGGGAATTAACTCTGGCGTGAATAACGAATCACTAAATCCGTTCTCGCATAAAAATGCAAAGGCATCTTTTGTCTGGGCACCATTGTTAGTGATGCTGGTGGTGTTGTGTGCCATGTTGGTTCCACAAGGCTTCCCGTTCCAAAAGGTCGCAGGTTCATCATTTAGAGCGGCGTTATCATCGGCTTATTTCTTTGCGGCGATTACATTAATTTCGTTAATGGCTTACTACGGTGTAAGAAAGTTGTCTGATGGTGTTTCTGTGTACTTAAAAGGCATGGGAAACATGATGCCAGTCGCGATCATCTTGGTATTGGCTTGGGCATTAAGCACCGTTGGTAAAGAGTTGGGTGCGGCAGCTTATATTGCTGAGCAAGCACAGAGCGGCTTTCCATATTGGTTAGTACCTGCGGTCGCGTTTTTATTATCGGCTATCATTTCATTCGCAACGGGATCGTCGTGGGGAACCTTCGCGATAATGATGCCATTGGTTATTCCAACCGCGATTGCGATAGATGCTCCCCTTCTCGTCGCAATTGGCGCTGTGTTGTCTGGTGGCTTGTTTGGTGACCATTGCTCACCGATTTCTGAAACCACGATTCTTTCTTCAACCGGGGCAGGGTGTGATCAGTTTGAACACTTTAAGACGCAGCTTCCTTACGCATTGATGAACGGCTCTATTGCTCTGATTAGTTTTGTAGTCGCAGGCTTTACGGGAAGTGCATTGGTTGTGTTAGGCGCTCTTGTTGCTCAGTTGATTGTCGTGACGTTGTTAGCCAAGCGCGATGCGAGTAAAAACGCTTCTTCAGACGTTCAATCTCAAGTGTCTGAGTCTAAAGCTCAACAAGCATAATTTAAGATAACGGGTGAGTGAGTAGATACGGGATGCGAGTAAACGAGTAACGAAAAGCTCGCCATCTGTTGCCTACGTTTGCTATTAAGGGGGCGCTTACTCAAATCTAAAGACTCTTTTCGCATCCCCATCTCGTTTATCGTACCTAAAAAAAACTCGTCATTCCCCACAGTAAGTAACGAACGTGACAGAGGGCTCTTGTGTGCCGCAAGTGCTCATATCGAAGAGTAGATTCCAGATATCCCGTCCCTCGATTCTAGAGTGACGTAGCACCAGGCTTTGTCTCATTGCCTCAACACTTACCTCACTCGTCATTCCTTACAGTGAGGAACGAACGTGATAGGGAACCTGTTTATTGATAGTTTCGGTGAATTGAATAGATTCATTATGAAACTAATTTTCCATAAGATCATTTACACAATCTTAGTTTTCGATAACTGGATTACCTAGTTGTACGGTTTATAGATTAAAATTTTCTGACAACTTTTATTGTTTTTTTTTAATCAACCACTTTAATAAGGTAAATTCGCAATGTCGACCAAACTAGCTAACCCAGCGCCACTAGGCTTAATGGGTTTCGGTATGACCACTATTCTTCTTAATATCCACAACGCAGGTTTCTTTCCAATCGATTCGATGATTCTTGCTATGGGTATTTTTTACGGTGGTTTGAGCCAAGTTATCGTGGGCACAATGTGTTTCAAACGTGGTGACACGTTCGGTACAACTGCGTTTACTTCTTACGGCCTATTCTGGTTGTCTTTGGTTGGTTTAATCGTGATGCCTTACATGGGTCTACCTGCAAGCCCTGCAGCATTCATGGGTTGGTACCTACTACTATGGGGCATCTTCACAGGCTTCATGTTCATTGGCTCTCTATGCTACCCAGTGGCGAAGCAAGTAGTATTCGGTTCACTAACTATCTTGTTCTTCCTACTTGCAGCTCGTGATTTCACTGGCAGCGAACTAATCGGCACTATCGCTGGTTTTGAAGGTATCTTCTGTGGCGCTTCAGCTATCTACTTTGCAATGGCACAAGTAATCAACAACGAATACGGCCGCACAGTACTGCCTATCGGTGAGAAGAAAGCCCCTCAAATGGCAACACAAGAAATCGCTGCTTAATACTCTAACTCGGGAACAGTTAGTTTGTTATAAGCCATTTATTGGTTATGAATAAAACAAAAGGGGTTAGCCGAAATAGCTAACCCCTTTTTTATGCGTTATTAATAGCACTATTTGTTAAAGCGATCTATTTGCTAAGGAAAGCTTAAGCTGAAGGTTGCTCTACAGGTTTAGTGTCTGCAGCTTCTGCTTCAGGAGACTTGCCTGTTTTACGCTTGTACTTCTCTTCCCAGTAAGTTGCACCTTTAATGCCTAGTTTTACAGGGTTGAATGTGTACTCAGTTACGCCTTGTTTCTGCTGTTCTTCGTAGTCAGCTAGAGCTTTAAGCGCAGGCTTAGACATGAAGAAGATGATCAGAATACCAACGATGTTTAACCATGCCATCAAGCCAACACCAACATCACCCATTGCCCATGCAAGGTTCGCTGTTTTAACTGTGCCATAGAAAACGGCAGTGATAAGAACAAGCTTAAGTACGAACATCATGCCAGGGATCTTGATGGTACGACGTAGGTAAGCAATATTCGTTTCTGCGATGTAGTAGTAAGCAAGAATCGTTGTAAATGCGAAGAAGAACAGAGCAAATGCGATGAATGGCTTACCAATGCCTGGTAGTGCACTTTCAATAGCAAGCTGTGTAAATACAGGACCATTCGCACCGATGTTTGCTGCTAGGTTCTGAACAAGGAACACACCCTCAGCGCCGCCGTGAACGTTGTAAGCACCAGTGATGATGATCATGAACGCTGTAGCAGAACATACTAGAAGAGTATCGATGTAGATAGAGAATGCTTGTACCAAACCTTGCTGAGCTGGGTGATCAACACTTGCAGCCGCTGCCGCGTGAGGACCAGTACCTTGACCCGCTTCGTTTGAGTAAACACCACGTTTAACACCCCAACCAATTGCAGCACCGAAGCCTGCCATAGGTGTGAATGCATCACCAACAATCATTGCGAAAACCGTTGGCACTTGGCTGATGTTTAGCAGAATGATAACGAACGCGATGATGATGTAAGCCAATGCCATGAAAGGAACAACGATTTGTGTGAAGTTCGCAATACGTTTAACACCACCAAAGATGATGAAAGCAAGGATGATAGCAACAACAGTACCGGTGAAAATTTTAGCGAAACTGAATGTACCGACAGCTGTTTCAATCATGTCACCTGAGCCAAATGCAGCTTCTACAGCATTACCAATACTGTTTGACTGAACACCTGGAAGCAAAATACCACATGCAAAAATAGTCGCGATAGCGAAGATCCATGCGTACCACTTCTGACCCATTGCTTTTTCAATGTAGTAAGCCGGACCACCACGGAACTGGCCTTCGTCTTCTTCTTTGTAGATTTGCGCTAGCGTAGATTCTGCATAAGCAGTCGCGGCGCCAAAGAAGGCTACAACCCACATCCAGAATACGGCACCTGGGCCGCCGAAACCGATAGCGGCAGCAACACCAGCAATGTTACCTGTACCGACACGGCCAGATAGAGAAACGGCCAGAGCTTGGAAAGACGAGATGCCTTTTGATGAGCTTTTACCCGATAGTAGCAAGCGCCACATTTCAAAGAAGTGACGGATTTGAACAAATCGAGTCATGATGGAGTAGAACAAACCTGCACCTAAACATAGGTAGATAAGTACTGGACTCCAGATTATTCCATTCAAAAAATCAACGAATGACTGCATGAGTATTTTCCCTGTTAGTTTTGCTTATGATTGTTTTTCGAACAACACAATACTTCACTTGTAACCCGAGTGTTAAATTATTTAACTGCCTATTAGGATTACTGTGACATAAAGCATGTTACAGGGGGTGTTTGTTAACGCTTAGTGCTAATTTGATAATCGTTCCATTAAAATTGATATGCAATTAGTTGTTTTTAGTGTCGGTTTGTAAAGTGAATAAATAGTGATTAATACAAATTTTCGAAACTCACAATATGTGTCAGAAGGGAAAATAGAAGAAAAATGAGAGGAAACGTTGTTCAGTACTCATGACTGTTAACACATTACGACGGCAAAGACGCAAGAATATATCACCGATATAGTGAAATTAGGCAGGTTTAAGGGGAGGTATTATTTAAAATATCAGTAGTAATTTTTAGAACTTTCCGTAAGGATTACCGCAATCAGAAATCGTGAATCAATCGCCTGTTTTAAACGACTTTAAATCCTTTCCCAACCAAAGCTTGAGCGAACTCAGACTGAGTGTTTGGATCTCCGTGAATCAAATGTACCTCTTTGGGTGGCACGGTTATTTCTTCTATAAATCGATTGAGATCATCTTTATCAGCATGAGCAGAGTAGCCAGACATACTATGGATCTGAGCCTTCACCTCAACGTGTTGGTTATCGATGGAAACCTGTTTTTCGCCTTGTTGCAGCTCTCGTCCGAGCGTCCCGTGCGCTTGATAGCTCGCTAAAATTACATCGGTTCGTTTATCGGGAAGCAAGGCAGATAAGTAGTTCATTATCCTACCACCCTGACACATCCCAGAAGCTGCGACCACAATCGCGGGTTCACCTGTCGACTTGAGGCGATTCACGATTTTCTTGTGCATTCTATGTCCATCGACGGTAATGCACTGCTCAAAAGCGAGTGGGTGGCGTTCCAGTTCAAGACGCTGCTTTGCTTCTTGTCCCCACAACTCTTTAAAGCGTCGGTATGAACGTGTCACTTTCTGAGCCATCGGAGAATCGAGAATAATAGGAATATCGCTACTGAGTTGATGCTCAAAGATCAGGTGCTCGATATCAAACAGCAGTTCCTGAGTTCTGCCGATACTGAAGGCCGGAATTAGAATAACGCCACCGTCGAGCAGTGAACGATCAATTATTGCTTTGAGGCGCTCAGCTCGCGTAGCGATATCATCATGAGTACTGGTGCCATAAGTGGATTCGATAAACAGATAGTCGGCTTGTCGTGGTGGCTTAGGATCGGGCAGTAGTGGTGTGTTACTTGGGCCCAAATCGCCAGAGAAGACTACCACCTCTTGGTTGGGTAATTTAATCTCGATATAGGCAGAACCTAAGATGTGCCCCGCAGGTTGAAAGCGAGCATGTAGAGTATTTGGCCTATGATGATCCTTTCCGTTGTTTTGCTGTTTAGACGTGATTGGAAACCATTCCCCGTAAGGCTTGGGAGCAATTAGCGAATGAATCTTTTTGAGTATCAGCTTCGATTGTTTATTGCTGAGCCCTTGCAGTTTTAAGCCATCCTCAATCATTAAAGGAGCGAGTTCGGCGGTGGCTTGCGTGCAATAAATTGGCTGGTTAAATCCACTGGCGAGTAACCAAGGTAATCGACCAATATGATCAATGTGAGTATGGGTCAGCAGCAGAGCGTTGAGGTGGGACGTTTCAAATTCAATATCAAGAGGGCGTGCATCTTCTCCTTGAAGCTTTTTACCTTGAAGATCTAAACCTTGAAATAAGCCACAATCGATGAGTACCGCTTGGCCTGAATCTCTTAATTCGTGACAAGATCCTGTGACAGTATGTTTGCCACCATGGTGAATCACTTCCATCGTTTACTCCCATTGCTCTATAAGGCAGATAACGCCTGTTTTTATTTTGCGGATAAGCGCCAGCAAGTAAAACAAGAACAATGAGAGTTGCGATCGTTGAGTGTCTTTTTAAGTAACTGAGCGATGACTCAGTGGTTTCGTTGCGAGTTAGTTCGTAGAAGAACGATCTGAATCCAACTCTGTTTTTTGCTGCGCCTCTAAACGAGCCACTTCGGCATCAAGCTCTGCTATTTTCTCTGCCATGAGTGCGTGACAGCGATTGGCCAACTCTCTCGCATCGCTAAGCTTGTATCCGGATACATCGATAGGTTCCAACATCTCGGTGATCACAATGCCATTATTGGCACGATTAAAGTCGATCTTATTGTGCGTGGTGCTAGTACACATCGGGGTGATAGGCACACCAGCTTCAATTGCCATTCGGAAAGCGCCTGTTTTGAATGGCAGTAGTCCACGCCCTTTACTACGGGTTCCTTCCGGGTAAACCCAAACAGACAGATCTCTCTGATGAATCGCTTCCGCCACTTGCTTGATGGTATCGCGTGCTTTGGATTTGTCTTCGCGGTTAATCATGATGTTACCGGTGATCCAATACAGCAGGCCAAAGAAAGGCACGTACAACAAATCGCGTTTGCCCAATGAAACAGTGCGTGGTCTTAGCATTCCTGGATCGGTCACAAAATCCAATATGCTTTGGTGGTTAGAGATGTAGACGCTGTTTTCTGGTGTCGGGGCATTGTCTAGGCCGCGTTGCACCAGTTTTACACCGATGATCTTTTGGAGTTGGTTGAACCAACGACAGAAAACGTACACATGCTTGGGGTTCTTGGGGCTAAACAAGCAGTAAACAAAAGCACATAGAGTGGTGAAAATAATAAACACCGTAGCCAAAATAATACGAAGAACAGCAAGCACAATTCACTCCTTACTCACCGCAGATGGCAGTGATTAAATAGTTTTAGATGCTTGAAGTTTTCACTCTATTTAACCGAATTGCAACAATTAACTGTTATAGGGTTCTGTTTTTAGATCTTTATATAAAACAAGGACTAACAATGGGTGTTTGACACGATTATCGAGCTTACACGTGTTCACCTGTAGCGAGGCATGTTCACCAATGCTGTTTATTTGGATCCAACTCTTTTACCCATTCAGGATCTTGACGCGACTCTAAATAGAGTTGTAGGCCGTTATAGGACATGAAAGCTGCAGGGCCGCCGAGGTGCTCGAAATAGTCAAAATACTCATCTTCGAGAGCACAAAGGTGGGCTAAATCTTTAACCTTGTTAGCCAGCGCCCACTGAATGGCAAATACAGGCGCTATTGAGCCTGAAATATTCACCTCTTCGACGTTTGGGTTAAACATTGAATTAGCTTGCTCAAGCAGTATCTCTTCTTGTTCAGACTCTTGTTGTAGTACCTCTTCGACGATCTCCGAGCGCTTGGTATTAGAGACATTCTTGTTCAGCTTGGCGATTCGCAGTGCGTAGCTAAACCTTTCTGATGAAACGATGTCGACAAGCTGCGACAACAGCTCTTTGTCTACGCCTGCTGCCTTGGTGAAATAGTCGATACATGAATTGATTGAGGCATAACGAGTACCGTCAAACTCAAAGCCACTGGTTTCGTCGTATACCTCAAGTGGGATGTCATCAACCGACAAAGGCCAGCCTTTATAATCGACGCGTTGCTTGGCGATTTGATACATCTTCCAAGCGCTGCGCCCAAACCCACCGAGCGTCGAACCCGAGAAATCAGAATCAATAAGCTCTTGCTCCGTCCAGTTCTCACCGATGCCAAGGTGCTTAGCGTACTTGTCTATCAGAGTGTGTTTTATCTGATCGCGCACTGACCAAATTGAGGTTAGATTCTTTGAATAGTTAATTCTCGCACACTCATTACAAGCCGGCAGTGCTATCGGTGAATGGCCAATCTTGGCAACTGCCTGCGCTGTCTTAGGAAATTCAACAAGGTTACTGGAAGGCTCACCACAAAACCAACAGGTGTGGCGTAGGTTGAACGGGGTATCTATATGTGAGTATGTGTTCATTAGTCTAATTCTGCAGGGGGTGAGGTTGGGGTAGCATCAAAATAATTATCCCTGTTCACGTGTCACCTTGCACCTGGTTTGTTTCATTTTTCTGCGGAGTTTAGTTTGTAGTGGTTATTGATAGGGTGATGAGAGAGACGGTCAATATGCTATTTGGGCTTAGGTTGTTAAGGATGAATATCGAGCTGATACACAACAACACTTCCTCTTTTTCAATATGTTAGAATGGGTGAATTAAATGACACACTGAGAGTGGACTCGTGACTTATTACGATCAGAATGCTGAACTATTTTTTTCAGGAACGGTTGAGGTTGACATGGCCCCTGTTTATCAAAGGTTTATACCGTTACTCAATGACGGCGCAAGCATTCTTGATGCGGGCTGCGGATCTGGTCGTGACACCTTGTATTTTCACAAAGCAGGGTTTGCAGTCACAGCCTTTGATCTCAGCGAGCAACTTGTGGAGCTCGCGAGGCAACATACATCGCTTCCGATTCAGCAATGTGCGTTTACTCGCTTTGAAAGTACTACGCAATATGATGGTATCTGGGCGTGTGCTTCTCTGCTGCATGTTTCGTTATCTGAGCTACCTGAAACTCTGGAGCACTTATCCTCCTACCTTAAACCCAAAGCCGTGTTTTATTGTTCTTTTAAGTATGGAGACAAGGAAGTCGTAAAAGGGGGGCGCCGGTTTACCAATTTGACGGAAAGCAGTTTGCTGACCGTTTTAGAAGGAACTCAGTTGGAGGTTAAGGAAGTTTGGCAGACCGGTGATCAGCGGCCAGATAGGGTCGAAGAACGTTGGCTAAATGCGTTGCTGATTAAGAAAGGGTAATATTTTTATGCCAAAGCAATCATTAACCATAAAACAGGATCTTTTAACTGTAGGGGATGACGATCCGTTGCTTCCCCAGTTGGTTCATGCCATCAACTATGCCACTGAGATTGAAATCGCGGTTTCCTTTATACAACCATCAGGGTTAGATTTACTGCTTCCAAGTATTTATGAAGCTATTGAAAGGCATCGCAGCGCAGGAACCACGCTTAAGCTACGAATTCTAACCTCCGATTACCTTCATATTACTCATCCAATCGCTTTACGGTCGCTCGCATCACTAAATAATGACGGTGTTGAGGTTAAGATTTTTGAGTCCAATAATCGTAGTTTTCACCTCAAATCTTATATTTTTGTGAGAAGTGATGAGGAGCAGAGCTTCTATAATGGCACTGCATTTGTTGGCTCAAATAATATCAGTAGAACTGCATTAACCAATGCCTATGAATGGTGCTTAAGGTTAGATTATCAACCTCCTTTAGATTCAGAACCCGCTCAACAATTTTTCAAAATTAGAGAGCAATTTGACAAGCTGTTTCACCACCCTTCTGCTATTCGAATCTCAGATGAGTGGATTAGTGACTATATTAAACGCCGCCAACCTCCAGAATTAAAAGCCGTGGGAGATCGCTCTTTAACTGATGAAGAAACATATTCGCCTAACTCGGCACAGGTTGAGGCATTACTAGCACTTAGTGCTAGTCGCAACAAAGGGAACGTTCGCGGCCTTGTGGTTATGGGAACCGGAATGGGCAAGACGTGGTTATCAGCATTTGATGCTCAACAGATGAACGCCAAAAGAGTTCTGTTTGTTGCACATCGGGAAGAGATTCTGAGACAAGCTTTTCATACCTATTCTAAGCTTTGGCCAGAAAAGTCTGCGGGCTACTATCATGGTAAAGTCAAAGATCAGGACAAAGAGATGCTTTTCGCGTCAGTACAAAGCCTTGGCCGAGAGCATCACTTAGAGAAGTTTGCATCAAATTACTTTGATTATATTGTTGTAGATGAATTTCATCATGCCAGCGCTAACACTTACTTAAATATACTGAATCACTTCGAACCTAAGTTTTTGCTCGGGTTGACTGCAACGCCAGAGCGGCCTGACCAAGCCAATATATTATCTCTTTGCCATGATAATCTCGTTTTCGAAAGAAACCTCGTTCATGGCATAGATAGCCAAATTTTGGTGCCATTTCACTATTACGGAATTTGGGATGATTCTGTTGATTATCAAGAGATTCCTTGGCGAAACGGTAAGTTTGAGCCTTCTGCACTCGATGCACAATTTGCCACGACTCGTCGTGCGAAGCACGTTTTTGAACACTGGAAGCTGCGACGTCAATCTAGAACTCTCGCTTTTTGTGTATCCATCACTCACGCTAATTATATGGCTGAGCAATTTAATTTAACGTTTGAGAAAGAAGGGTTTAGAGCACTCTCTGTCCACAGTCAATCCTCTGTACGCCGCAATGAAGCGTTGCGGTTACTTGACCAAGGTGAAGTACAAGTTCTGTTTACGGTTGATCTTTTTAATGAGGGTACGGATCTACCGTCAATTGATACCGTGTTAATGATACGGCCAACCGAGTCAAACATTATCTTTATTCAGCAGCTTGGGAGAGGATTGAGGAGGCACGTTAACAAGACTCATTTAGTGGTCATTGATTTCATTGGTAACCATCGTTCATTCTTGAATAAGCAAGAAGTATTAGGCTTGCAGGACTTGACCTCATCGCTAAGCAAGCTCTCAACATCAACGCGATCTCCTGAACTCGGTGAGGGGTGTTATATCACTATAGACCCTGAAGTGACTGAATTCTGGCAAGAGCTATCGAAGCAGTTGCGACACTCCTCGTCCCAAGAGTTTGTTTATTTAATGAATCATTTAGGGCATAGACCTAGAGCAGTTGAGTTTTATCGTGCAGGTTACGATTTTAACAAAGTGAATAAGCAACATGGAAGTTGGTTTGAATTAGTCTCTGAGCAGATTAGTGAACCTGCCATTCAAGCTGTGACTCATGAACATAAAACGTTCCTGCTGAATGCGATACAAAAAATGAGTATGACGAAAAGCTTTAAAGCGATTCTGTTAGAGGCATTTTTGGAACTAGACGGTTTTCAAATTCCACCAACATTACAAGATCTTGCAACGAAAAGTGGTCAAGTCTTGGCGCGTTACCCTTCGATTAGAGACGCTGATTTACCGAGTAAACAACAGATGCTTGATGTTGAGTCGACAACTTGGTTGCAGTATTGGAAAAGTAATCCTATCAATGCATTTATTGGGGGAAACCGAAAAAATGCCACTCCATGGTTTGTCGTTGAAGATGGGCGTTTTAAAAATAACTTTCCAATTGAGCCGAATCACATCAGTGCATTAGGAGATTTAGTTAAAGAGTTAGTGGATTTGCAGTTAGCGAAATATGCAGACAGAAGGAAAAATACAGAGACAGTATTAGAAAGCGATCAATCTTCCGCGCAACTTATTCAACTGCCTTATTATCCTAATCTAAAGATTGCCTGTGGCCACTTTAAAACGGGAACCCATGATGATTTGGAGTTGATGGAAGTTGATCTACATAACGTAGACCCTCAAAAACACTTTTTAGCTCGTGCATCTGGTAACTCAATGAATGGTGGAAAATCGCCTATTTTGGATGGACAGCTATTACTTTTAGAGTTGGTTAGTCCGGTTTCTGCCGGCTCTATAACAGGCAATACAATGGCTATAGAGATCCAAGATCAGAGCGGTGACAATCAATATCTACTGCGGGTGATTCAAAAAGATTCTCAAGGAAATTATTATCTGAAGGCAAATAACCCAGATTACGAAGTTATTGAAGCAAATGAGAGCATGAAAACTTTTGCGAGATTAAAACGCGTTATTGATGTTGGGTAATGGGTAATGGGTAATCGGTAACTGTGCTTTAGTCGTTGCCATCTATTGTGACGTTTGTATTTGTTCGGCCATTACACAATATAAAATTCAGGGTAGTGAAGAATGATAAGCGGAACTCTTTCTTAAACAGCGTAACGAGGTTCCAGTTTTTGTTTTCTAAGCTAAAGGCTTTTGCAATTGCGGGAATGAGTTGAGTGGAAATATTCGAAGGTGGACTGAAGGCATCTCTACAAACAATGAAATACATCGGAATTGATGGCTGCAAGTCGGGTTGGATCGCTTGGATTGTCTCTGACAATGAGATACCTGCGTTTAAAGTGGTAAACACCCTCGATGAGCTAGCGAGTGATCTTATCGGTTCAACGGCGCTTATCGATATGCCTATTGGTTTTAGTGATGCACAAACTCCAGATCGCTTGTGTGACAAAGCAGCAAGGCGTTTTCTAACCAGCAAACGTGGTTCTTCGGTGTTTCCGGTTCCGTGTCGTGAGGCGGTTTACCAAACCGATTACATTGCGGCGTGCAGTGCCAATGTGGAGCAGCTTGATAAGAAGTTTTCTAAACAGACTTGGGGAATTGTGCCCAAGATTCGCGAGCTTGATGAGCTCATTGAAACTCATCCCAATCTTTCTATCAGGGAATCACATCCTGAAGTGGTGTTTGCAGCATTGAAAGACGAACCGCTGACGTTTTCAAAACGAACGCAAGAAGGCAAAGAGGAACGGCTTTCTATTATTCAGCAGCTATCCCCTCAATGGTGTGACCGCTTGTCGTTGGCCATTTCAAATACCAAACGTAAAGACGCCGCGATAGACGATATTTACGATGCGTTCGTACTTATGTTAGTTGCCTATTACGCTCCGCAATTATCGACCTTACCTGAACTTTCTGATGTTGGTGGAGAAGCTGACAAGGATCAGAACGGACGAGTTAGAGAGATTGTTTACTGGAACAAAACACGCTAACAAAGCGTGCGCTCAACTTGGCTTAATATGCTATTTTCCAACTTCTGCTACTTTTCACTCTTACTATTTTGAGTTTTTGATATGAAACGTTTTATTGTCGGCTGTCTGGCCACTGTGCTCAGTGCAGTGAGTTATGCCCAAGTCGCTCCTATATCTCAATGGCAATGCGACATGATGAAAAAGAACAATGTCTTGAGTAGTGGTGCGCCCGTTGGTTGTGAGCGACTATCCAAAGTGGATTTCGATTTCATTAGTTTCAAAGGGGAAACGCAACAGGGCAATATGATCGTGCTTGATGTTATTGCGCCTGCTGTTGAACAAATCTTTTCAGAGCTCAAACAGCGCAATTTTCCTCTTCATTCCGCTCGCCTAATGCGTGAATTCAGAGGTGATGATAGCGCCTCAATGGATGCGAACAACAGCAGCGCCTTTAACGCTCGTCCTATTACAGGCGGAGGAGGTTGGTCGAAACATGCTTATGGCGTGGCGATAGACATCAACCCAGTTCAAAACCCTTTCTTAGAGTTCGATAGCAACGGAACAATTACGGTAAAGCCTTCACAATCTGCGACTCGTTATGTGAACCGTACTCGCTTTCGTGCGCGAGATGAAATAGAACGCCGCGGCATGGCTGAAGATGTGGTGGAGCTGTTTGCCCATCACGGATTTATGATCTGGGGAGGGGATTGGAATAGCCCAATCGATACTCAGCATTTTGAGGTTGGATCAAGAAAGTTCGTTAACCAACTGCTCTCTAAACCACAACCTGAAGCCGAGGTGTTATTTGAGCGCTACGTCAAATCTTATCGACAGTGCTATCTCAAAAATAAAGGTGAGGACGCAGAAAAAGCTCGAGCTATCTGTGCAAAGAAAACAGTCGGGACTTTTTAGTGCTATGTTTATCTAGAACCGTTTGTGTTTTAGCAAGTTAAACTCGCTTCAGGTGTGTTTTGAATAGCTAAGGTCAGCGCTCGTCGTTGGCCTTTTTTGTATTCATTTCTTCAATAGAACACCGAGCATTGAAAAGGTTATTGGGTATCCATTAGTCAATAATCGATAAGCGAATGCAGCGCAAAGTCATCGGTTTGTCATTTAAAAACTCATAGCGTTAACGTTATGTGAGAACCATTGCTGGTGGGGGAACTCTTCGCGCAAACGCCAGTATTATTAGTGAACTGATCACAACGGACCAACTAATGAAAAAGATACCTTTGGCTCTAACTCTTTTAAGCACTCTACTTTTTTCACAATACACTTTGGCTACTGACACTTCACCTACCACTCAAAATCCCACTTACGAACTCGATGGTAAGTCGGTATTAGGTCGCACTGAGAACGTGTACCTATCTAGCGTTAAAGGGCTAAAAGACGTTCCTTTCATTGGTAAAATTGATACCGGTGCAGAAACCACTTCTATGCATGCTGAAGACATTCATGTGAAGAGCTCTAATCCCGATTACCAAAATCTCAAAGACAAAGAGTTGATGGCGGCGTTAACCGAAGACCTGTTGAACAATTCTGATGTTGATTACGATGATTGGGATGGCAGCACCTTTGCGAAATATGAAGCTGTGGTGTCTTTTAAGGTCCAAAACCCACGCACGGGAGACATGGTATTAATCGAAGCGCCTTTAGAGCGTGTCAGCATGATACGCAGCCGCACCAGCAGCACGCCTTTACTTCGTCCTACCGTAAAAATGTCGCTCACCATTGCAGACCAAGAGCTAAAAACCGACGTTAACCTGACCGACAGAAGCCACTTCTCTGCGCCAGTGCTGATTGGTAAAACCTTCCTTGCGGATAACGCGCTGGTGTTTGCAGGTTATGACTATTTACAAGAGCAAGAGAACGCGACCGTTGTTGGCCGAAAAGAGGTGGTGTCTATCTCTGGAATGGCGATGAACGCGACCTTCTCATTAAAAAATCGCTACAGCATCCTTCATGCAAAAGACATCGATATAGATAAGAAGAACAGTGAAGTGACGTTTGATATGTTCGACAACGACGGCAAGCAAAAAGAGATGACATTGCCGTTGGTTCGTATGTTAAGCGTGAGCGGTAAGAAGAGACCTTTGGTGTATGTGCCTGTTCAACTCGATGAAAACACAACTAAAGACGTTCTGGTGTACCTACGTGAGCGCTCGAGTAGTGAATCGCAGTTGAGATTTGGAACCAACACAGCCAGCGAACTCTTCATGATTGATACCAGTGCTGAGAATATTTTATCCGAAGGTTCAGAGAACTTTAGTGATGTGGCTGAGTCTGGTGAGCCTATGATTATCTCTCCGGAAGAGGACATCACCCTAGATGATTTCCCGCTTAAGGCTGTGGCTTCTTTCACTGTCAATACGCCTTTGCTGAAGGTCGACAGTTTTGAAATGACAGGTAAAGGCAAAGATGCTTCCGTTGAATTTTATCTTACGGATGTAAATGGTGAGAAGCAGAAGGTGACCAAGCCAATTATTAAGAAGCTTAAAGTCGGGGATGATACTCGTCCGGTTGTAAGTGGTGAGTTTGCGGTGTCTGGAAAAGTGCGCACGCAAGAGTTTGCCATCGATGTGCTCAATACAAATGAGAAAGAAGCGTACTTTATTTTAGGCAAGAAGATGGCAAAAGAGGGCGTTTACGTTAATACGCGTTCTGATTACCTTCTGAAAGCCGAACCACTGTTTAAAGTTGGGCATATTGAAGTAGTAGAAGTGAACGGCATGAAGTTCCCGGCCAAGCTCGACACAGGTGCCGATGTAAGCTCAATGAACGCAGTCAACATCAAACGATTTAAGAAAGATGGCCAAGACATGGTGAGCTTTACCTATCAAAACAACCAAGGCGATAAGCAAGATTTCACCAAGCCAGTGATTGATGTAATGCGTATCAAAGCCAAGAAAGGCGAGAAGGTGAACATTCGCCCTGTGGTAGAAATGAAGGTTAAGCTCGGAGACCTAGAGAAAGAGGTGAGGGTAAACCTTCAAGACCGTTCTCGCTTCGAATACAGCATGATCCTAGGTAAGAACTTCTTGAAGCACGGCGCAGTAGTGAGCAGCGATGAAGATTACTTGTTAGGTGATATGGAGTAACCCCTAAACTTATCTAAGTTCGTAGCAGAACAGATCTAAACAGCCACACATTTCATTAATGGGATGTGTGGCTTTTTGTTGATTGTTAATTGATGATTGTTGCCGTGACAATATTTCAAGTAATCGTTTGTTTTTACTCAAGAGACAGATCGACTAGACTACAATGAAGTGGAATTCACTTTAATTTTTAAAACATCGTATTCGGCAGGCGAGTAAATCGTGCTGTCGGATCGAGAGAGAGAGCATGTCAAAAGCAGAAAAATCTTCGCGTAAGCTTAGTTTAATTATTATTTCGGTTATTTTAGTAGTGTGGCTTTACAGTTTGTGGGCCGACCGCGTCACACCAATGACGGGGATCGCCCGTGTTCACTCTTATATTGTGCGTATTGCTCCTGAAGTTTCTGGCAATATCACGTCTGTGCAAACTGAAAATAATCAGGTCGTTGAAACGAACCAAGTGTTGTTTGAAATTGATGCTCGAAACTATCAGATCAGTTTGCGTTCCGCTGAAGCGAATCTTGCTCAAGTAGGCCAAAATATTGGCGCAAGCACAGCGGCGGTTAACGTTGCACAAGCGAAAGTGACCGAGGCGGTTGCGGCTCGGGATAATTCTCGAGAGCAAGCGAGTCGAGTGAGTGAACTCGCCAGTAAAGGGCTGGTTAGCCGCTCTGAATTAGACAACGCCATAGAGAATCGTGATCGTGCTGAAGCGTCATTGAAAGCCGCAGAAGCCTCTTTGGTTCAGGCAAAACAAGCGTTAGGGCCAGAAGGGAGTGATAATCCACAAGTGTTGGCGGCGATTGCAGCCCTTGAGCAGGCTCAGCTCAACTTACAGAAAACCCAAGTGATGGCTCCTTCTCATGGCGTGGTGAGTAACCTACAACTGACGGTAGGCCAGCGAGCAACCGCAGGCTCACCTGTTTTGACCTTTGTTGATCCGCGAGAGGTGTGGATATCTGCGTTATACAGAGAAAACTCGCTAGAGCATATACAAGTCGGGCAAAGAGTTGAGATCGTATTGGATGCGTTACCGGGGCGAGTGCTATACGGCACGGTTGATAGCATTGGTTGGGGAACGGGTGGCAGCAATAGCACTGACCAAGAGACTGGCTTTTTAAATTCAGACACCAATTCTATTGCCGCGCAGCGCTACCCAGTCAATATTGTGTTTGATCATGGTGAGGTTCCAAGCAACATTCGTTTTGGTTCACAAGCCACAGTGGCTGTCATGACAGAGCAAAGTACCCCAGGTGAGTGGCTTGCTCAGCTTTGGATGAGAATTCTAAGCGTGTGGACTTATGTTTCATAGCTCAGCGAACTCCATTATTCGATTGGTGTTACTGCCGCTTTCGCTATTGTTCTACCATCAACAAAGTGGGCAGATGCTCGCTGTTTTGTCGCCCATATTTGTTGTGATGTTCATGACATTGATGCCATCCAAACCACCGATTAATTTAATATTAAAGGTGATTGTTGCATTAATCTTAATCAGCTTTGGTGTGGTGTTTTTTGGTAGTGTATTGGTCGACTCGCCAACCGGTTTTGTCCTCTATTGCTGGCTATTGCTGTTCTGGAGTTATCAGCGTAGCCATCAGAATACAAAAGATATCATCGCGACACTGACCATTATCGTGGTCATCGTGATGGTGGTGGTCAACAAGCAGATGCATCTCCCAATGGCGGGATTGCCCCTATTGTTCTTTGAAAAGCTGGTGATAGCTTTGATCGTCACTTACTTGGGGTTCTGGTTGTTCCCGGGGGATGAAGTGAATGTCCTTCCGACTGCGGCCGTTTCCGATGCGCCCACTACTGGTGACTATATCATGGTTGCATTTAAAGCGACCGCGGTTGTGGTTGTGCTGGCGATTTTGGTAGGAAATTCGGTGTCACAAACGATGTTGATTGCGATTACGCTTGGCAGTATGTTGAAAAGCCCATCGAATCACGACCACCGTACATTCAGCCGAAACAAGCTTGTCACCACTGGCGTTGGCATTCTGTTTACGTTACCTGTGATGATCATGATGGTGTCAGGCGCTCCAATCTTGGTTATTTATGGCGTGAGTTTGGTGTGTGGTTTGCAACTTGCGTGTTTTGCTATCAGGCGGCAGGCGAATCTGACGATTTATCAGCTCTTGTTTACTAATTTTACGACCTTGGCTTATCAGATCATCAGCCACCCAGGATCTGCGTCCCTCTCGGCACAAATGACACGTCTATTTGCCATTGTTTGTGCAGTCATGGTTGGCGCAGTGGTACTGGGCTTTCTCAGCAGTAATACTAATCATAGTCATACCGATCACAGTAAGTGATTAATATTTATAAGTAATAATAAGGGGATAGCTCTGCCGAGTTATCCCCTTTTCACAATATGGGTTAACGACTCAAATACCATCAGTAAAGAGCCATTTGATGAAGTGACGTGTTACTTCAATAGTCTGACTAACAAAGCGCCCGGTTCACGCATCGGATCTTGATTGACACTGAGTACATAGCCATCAGCAGGGGCGTAATAACGTTGTTTCTCAGAACCAAAACTATCATATTGAATTGAAATCAATTGTTTTGATTGTACTGATTCACTGACCTTAACTTGAGGGAGAGCGAAACCACCGACATTGGCTCTAATGGTCACCGTTTCTTTGCCTTCAAAGCAGGCATAGTGAGGCTGATCTATCTTTGTAGAGATGATATTTTCCGAGTGCAGGATATTCATCACGCCATTCACTGAACGCTCAATGAGGTCGGGTTGTAAAACCTTTCCAGAACCAACCTCGACGGTGATAGCGGGCGTACCACTTTTATTGAGCTGCGTTTCTAAAACGCCATCATCACCTGGATCATCAAAAATACAGTCAGGATTGATCAATCGAGCCATTTTGATTGCTGCGGGGATTCGATAATCGGCAAAGACATACAAAGGATACTCTGCTCCGCGAGTTTGGGTATGCAGATCGATAGCAAGATCCGCATTATGGCTGAGTAGGTTCTGCCAAATTGAATGTGTAAAACGTTGTGAGGCATCACCGTTCGGGTTTCCAGGGAATATACGGTTAAGGTTTGCTGGGGATGCATCCGGATCCGATGAAATAAAATCTCGGCTGTGCATCAACATACCTGACACATTAATCATCGGAATAATGATGACTGTGCCGTGTATCTCCTCGTTTACGAGCTTTTGAATGACCTTCTGTGCGGTAATAACTCCATTTAATTCATCACCATGAACGCCTGCCGTTACCATTATTTTGCGAGCATTTTGACTTTGCTCACCGCGATAGACGACCACAGGTAAATGATGATTTTGACCAACACCGTTAGTTTGTGCCTCAAACCAGAAACGATGGCATCCCATCGGTAAGTCATCAACATTGAGTTGAGATATTACAGGGTGTCCATTTAGAACATCATTGGTATAAGTAGTTTTTCTCACACTAGTTTCCTTTGTCTCTGGTTCACAATCTATTCTGAGTCTGTGTTGGATGATTGTTATTGAAAGCTGTGATTAAAAATGGGCAGTAAACTGCCCATTGAGATACACGTAAATATTGAAAGGCGCTGTTATGCAAAACCCAGCAGGTGAGCCGCAACAATAATAACGCTCGACAAGCAGAATAGCAGCACGATAAAGCGCCAGCAGAATTTTGCCCAATCACCCCAGTCAATACGGCATACACCTAGTGTTGCCATCAAAGAAGCTGATGTTGGGACGATGATATTGGTAAAGCCATCACCTAGCTGGAATGCTAAAACCGCGACTTGACGAGTCACACCTGCTAAATCGGCGAGTGGCGCCATTAATGGCATCGTTAGAGCTGCCTGCCCTGATCCTGACGTTACAAAGAAGTTGAAAATAGCTTGGAAGGCGAACATCAGCCAAGCAGCCATCGCTTCTGGCAATGCACTAATCACACCGCCCGCACTGCTTAAGATTGAATTCAGTACGCTTGGCTCGGTTGCATCGCTGCCGCCGCCTAAAATCAGCAAGATACCTTTAGCACTACCCACAAGAATAGCGGGCGCTAGCATCACACTTGCGCCTTCCTTAAATGAATCGGCCATGTCGTTGATGGTCATATCATTTAATCGGAAAATAACACCGATTAAGCCAGCAACAAATCCCATAGTGAAAAACTGAGAGGCAATTTCAGGAATGTACCATGCGTGAACCACTACACCCCAAATAACCCAGGTCATGCTCGCTATCACGGTGAGAATCACCAACGTATCGCCGATATTCCAACGTGATTGAGTCAAGTCTCCTTGTTGCTTCTTGAAGTAAACATCACCAGCTTTACTGTAAGATTTCGAAGGGTCTTTCTTTACCGAATTCGCATACCACATCGTAAAAGCGATGCCGAGCGCGGTGAAGAAAACCCATAGAGCGATACGCACCGATGCCCCAGATAAGACAGGTACACCAGCAATGCCTTGGGCAACAGCAACAGAAAATGGGTTCATCCAAGAAGCAGCAAAACCAATCTGAGTCGCTACGTACGTCACCATTACCGTAGTAATACCATCATAGCCAATACGTACCATTAGCGGCACGATAATAATGGCAAAGGCGACGGCTTCTTCACCCATACCAAATACAGCCCCACCGAGCGAGAACAGTGCAAATAATACTGGAATGAAAAGAGATTGACTGCCCTTGGTTTTGTCTATGAGACGCAAGATACCGTTATCAATAGTACCTGTGCGCATCACAATGCCGAAAGCACCGCCAATCACAAGCATAAACATGATAACGCCGATTGCTGAACCCCACTTAGATCCAGACACTAAACCTTCAAATACGAAGTTCATTAAGCCGATATCACCACCGCTGGCGAATAGTCCGACAGTATTGTAAATCGGGTTGCCTTGGGGGTCGGTGTGATAGGCAAATGAAGCTGGATCTAGAACGGTACGAGTTTTCTCTGCACCATCAGAAACATAGCTGATGTCTTGTGTTTCAAACATGCCTGCAGGTATGACATATGTCATTGCAGTCGCAAGCAACGCGATAAAGAAAATTAGCACCAGAGTATCTGGCATTTTCCATGTCTTGTTTTGGATGGTATCCGATGTTGTGGTTGTCGTGCTCATTGTCAGTTTTTAGCTATAATTAAGATTGGCATAAAATATCACTAATTAAGCATATAATGTCAATTTTAAGTTGGTTTTTGGCTTGTTTGGTGGTGTTATGTTCTTGTTTTTGCGTGGCATGATGGTTTTTATTTTTAACTTGTTATTGCCTGGTTTTATTTAGAGGTAAAAAGTCCTAGCTCAGGTGCTTTTTAAGCAGTGCGGTAAGTTTCATAGAGCGACTCTGGATATATAAAAAACTATACCTTATGAGACTGTATCTAAGGTTGTCTCAAAAGCATTGACTTAGAGTTTTGATACATGCAATCCTGTAAGTGTTAAGAGGTTTTGAGACACTAGGAGTAAGCATGGCGAACGTAGGTTACATTCGAGTTAGTACAGCAGAGCAGTCCACCAGCAGACAGTTAGCAGATGTGAAACTGGATAAGGTGTTCGAGGAAAAGGTATCAGCTAAGACACTAGACAGACCACAGCTACAGGCGTGCTTGGATTATGTCAGGGATGGTGATGTGCTGCATGTTCACAGCCTAGACCGTATCTGTCGTAGCGGTGCAGGTGATGCTGTAGGGCTGGTGGAGCAGATGAACCAGAAAGGTGTATCGGTACAGTTCTACAAGGAAGGAATGAGATTCGATGGTGTAATGAGTGCAGCGCAGAAAGGTGTACTAGGGATACTGGCAGCAGTGGCACAGATGGAAAGGGAATTGATTAAAGAGCGTCAGGCTGAGGGGATAGCAGCAGCGAAGGCAGCTGGTAAACACATTGGTAGACCGAAAGCACAGGTGACGAAAGAGGATGTGCAGAAGCTATTGGATAACGGTGTACCTAAAGCTAAAGCAGCCAAGGAGTTAGGAATAGGTCGTGCGACACTGTATCGGCTCCTTGACGCTAGAGAGTATTAAGCTGGTTTAAACTCTCTTCTCACGCTCTTGAGGTACATGAGTTCCGCTGGAGTGGAGTCGGATGATTGGCGTATTAGTTTTGGTGCAATTCCTATTGCTGCACCAGCTAAGCCAGCTTTTAACGGGTCAAAACCAAATTGCGATGCTGTACCTAGTGCAGCAAGAGTTAAGCCTAGGATACCAGTTGTATCTGAAATCACAGAGCGAAGGCTATCGACACTAATGTCTATTTTGGACTGTTCTAAGGTGCGATTGACATCTCTAATGGAAGCTTCCAGCTTAATCATTGCGGTATTTTTTGCTCTAGGTATGTCACCAGCAGTTAGCACTGACTGGTAGAGTTCATCTAGGTAACTACGGAACGCGAGCAGTTCATCATGATGCTTGTACTTAAATTCAAGTATAGAATCGAAGTGTGTGCTAACAGTAGGGACGGGTAGTAAACCGTGAAGCTCCAGTTCAATACTCTCTTTATCTACAGGAGTTGTGGTGAGAATGCTATCCGAGATTTGAGCCTTAGACCATAAGCCTGGATGTGCTTCATTGAGCTGTTTAAAAATTGCTTCATGTGAAGCAAGGATTTCATCTCCAGCCTTTTTGCTTAGGGTTACATCAGTGCAATCAACAATCTCAGCAGTCATAAAGTTAGATACATTAATCACACTGCTTTGTTCCATGCGCATTCCAAGCGAGCGAGGTTTTTCTCCATGTCGAGTTCGTTGTAACGCACCAGCTTTTTCTAGTTCTTGGAACTGCCAGCAATCAAACTCTATCGAGGAGCATTTAGGAACTTCAATCTTATCCCAATAAAGTAGGTACTTACGTAACTCAAAATCATCAGTAGCAGAACGAAATAAAGCCCCACCTGTTTCTGGATACTCAAATTGAGGAGATAGACCAATACCTCTTTCCATTGATAATCGCCTTACACTCAGATAGTTAGGTTATTATGATAATGCAAGGTGTTGAATCGGGGAAAGGAAGAGAATAGACTTTATGAAGTGTGGCACTTTACTGTGGCACCCATACAAAAACAGCGCTATCCCAAAAGGCGCTAACCTATTGAAATAACGCTGTTTCCAAACGTTTGGTGGGCTGGCGTAAGTTGAATTAATGTCACAAGGTTATGATATTACGTATTATTTTTGCGTTTAATTTTTGTCGGTGTACCTTGTGGTGTACCTATGGATATTTTTATCTTTAATTACAGCAAAAGATCAGTTTAGTAGTAACGATAAACACAAGCAGTTTTAGTTCTCTTTGCTACTTGGCTTACAACCCCCCAGCTTAGCTAGTTCTAGCTTTAACAGCCTATTTTCTGATTTTAAGTTATTAACCTCTTCCGTAAGACTACTGTGATTAAGTATCTCACTTAAAAAGTCAAACTTCTTATTGAACTCATTTGCATTGGGTTGACGTCTTAGTATCTTCTTTAAAGATTTCTGTATTTTGAACAGTTCATGGGCGTTTATTAATAGTTCCTTCACTAGTTCTGTTTTGGTAATGCCATTAATTTCAGATAAAAAGGTTAACGATTTTTTTGCCTCAGAGCTTAATGATAGGGTTACTTTGCTTTTCGAATTTTTGTGACTAGACCAAGCACTTCTTAGGAGGTTTATTCTATGTTTATCTTTACTGGTAATGCTTCCTTTACTTGCCCAATTCTTCAAAAACTTTTCACAAAATATAGCGTTACTGCTACTGATTAGGCCAATGTTTTGCTCTTCTTTATATACATATTTGCAGATCCATTCTCGACTATCTGCATAAGCTCTGAACCAATCTGCTAAATGTTCATCATCAGGGTTAAGCCATTTCATTCTCTCTTCAATAGTTTTTTCACTCATGAGTTTATGTCCAAATGTGACTATGACATTTGACTGTATCAATTTAAAACCGTATTTTAAAGTTGTTTTATTATTGTTTGTTTTATAAGATTTTGATTTTTAAATAGGGTATGTGTAGTGAATTATGAAGTTGATTAGTGAGTTGTTGAGCCAAGATCTTGAACTTTCACCTGAGTGTCGATTTCTATCTCTTGCTTTACATTTAGATTTAATAAGAACACCAAATTTAGTGGTGGATATATCTGCCTCTCGTTTGAAAAATGACTTTGGTGTTTCTCATAAAACAACGCAAACGGTCATTGAGCTTTTTAAAGAAAAAGGTCGGGGGAGTGTTGGTTCATCTATTAAGAGAGAAAGGCAGTTCACATTCAAGCTGGATTATCTTGAAAGGTTTTCGGTAGATAATACATGCTTTAGGAATAAAATAATGAATGAGCTGTTTTCCTTAGATACACGACTGAAAATCGAAAAATTTAAAGACTCAGAAGGAGGTTTTAAGCTGAGAAACTCCAATTTGCTCTTGATAGTCATTTTTGTAATGCATTCTAATGAAGTCGGTTTTGTTAGAAACCTGACAAATAAAAGAATTAGGGAGTTGATGGGGGGGATTTCTGAGAGTCGCTTAAAGTCACAGTTAGAGGCCTTGTTTAAAGTTGGTTTTATAAAGGCAATTGGAAGAGGCGGATCTTTTCGTTCTTACTTTGGTAAAATGAGCAATAGATACTTTATCGAGTTACATAATCTACCTTTTGGTCGTACACACAATCCTTTGAGCAAAGACGCGACTTTAATAAATAACGTAGAGTCTCTTACCTATGAGATACCTGAAAAATTCTTAACGTTTAAGTTTGAAAGTGAATTAGAGTTACTCGAAATCGATTTTGATTTTGAGTTTCCTTTTAAAATGGCTTTTTTGTTTGGTGCGTTAAAATTATCTCAAAGGAATGAAAAGCGTATTCTTGATTTCTCGGTAGCTCAATTGGACCCAAAAGCATTCAACGGTGTTTCACAGTTTCATTTGCCGATCATGGGGCAATTAGAGCGTGTAGTGGTTTTCATTATGGAAAACTATTGGAATCAAGTTCAGTCACTTAATCATGAGACTTTTGATAAAACGTCATTGGAAGCGGTATCGAAGGCCATTTGGGATGATGGGTGTTTTCAAAAGAACATTGATAATGGAACAATGTTTTCCGAGAAGTATCTAAGCGAGAAAGAAGATAAATTAGAGGAGTTAGAATCTGAAAGAGTGTTTTTAGGACGAGTGATTTTATATCTATCCTTAAATTTATCGTTTTCATTACAGAAGGTATTGCGTAAAAAATGCTTGGTTACAAATGGACTTAGAAATATCAATGTGATTTTGCATGACTTGAAGTCATATCATTCTGATAAACTTGGTCTCTACTTTCCGTCTTTCGGGTTGTCATGCGGTTTTTATTTTGATTCTAAATTTTTCTTTGTACATTTGAAGCCCGAAACTAAGACAAAGGCCCAATATTTGTCAGAGCTTGATGCTCAAGTAAAGTCTGGCGAAAGTACTGATTACCATTCGTTAAAAAAAGAAATAGTCTTCCCAAAGACAGTAAAATATGAGCTTAGAGTTCAGTCTTACCCATTATCTAAGTAGCAATCCTAGAGAGGTGGGGATGTAGCCGCTACGTAACTTAATTTCAGAGTAACTTCAAATGCTGGAATTTCGAGTTTATTACCCGGAATTGATTGAGCTGTAACGTTGACATCATGTATTTTGGGTTAAAACCAGAATGGAATGATTCGTCCGGAGCATGTTCAGATATCGTTATTGCGGTATGGTAATATTACGTATATGCCATTCATCAACTTACCCTTACCAAACCCAATTCAATAAAGATACTCACCTCATTAAATAACCACTCCCAATCATCCTATACCAGAGACATTCACCCCAAAGGTATAATGATGAGAAAACTTAAAACAACGACCAATGATACATTCAATGGATTGCCAATCTTAAAGCTAAAAGGTGGTTTAGTTCTTAGCTACCTTGATAAGCTGTATGACACGATTGATAAAGCCGTCACACAACACCCTCGTACGACAGCCATTAGAGTAGACCTACGTTTAGCTAAGTCTTTATTGTTCGATGACACTGGAGTCATCAAGAACTTTATTGCTTCGCTGGATGCTCAGATTCAAGCTGACCTCAGTCGAAAAAAAAGTAGAGGTCAGACTGCTCGTAGTTGTAAGGTTCGATATGCTTGGTGTAAAGAAAGAAGCACGTCATTGAGTCACCATTACCACCTTGTCTTGTTATTGAACAAAGACGTGTACCATTCTCTTGGAAGGTTTGATCAAAAAGGCAATTTATCAGACATGATAAAGAAGGCGTGGTGTCGAGCGTTGGATATCAAAGCCAATGAAGGTGATACCTTAGTCCACTTCCCAGACAACCCTACCTATTGGTTAGAGCAAAACTCAGATAAATTTGACCAACAGGTGGGTAGCCTGTTTAAACGAGTCAGCTATTTAGCTAAGGTTGAGACCAAGCACTACGGCGATAGATCACGAAGTTTTGGGTGCTCTCGAACCTAAAAAAAGAGGGCAGAATATCGCCCTCATTAATCCTTCTAAATAATTAGTTTTGAGTGACGGTTTGCATCTTAATAGCCGTTATTGAACTCACTTCTTTTTCCACTGTAGTACCAGCGTCAAAGTTGATGTAGTACTCGGTAAAGGTCCCACTTGGATATTGATAGAACATCAGTTCATTATCGCTGACGACGGCCATTCGTTCATTGGCATCGAGTTTAGTACCACTAGAAGCATCGAGTGTCGTTGTAGCGGGTTGGTTAAGTTCAGCCTTATTGACATCAAAACGCATGAAACTAGGTAATGCACTATTATCATCGGCACTTGAGTACATGCAGTACAGTGAGGTTTGGCCTGCATTGGCTACGTGGCCACTATGCGCTTTAGAGGGTTCGAGTTGTGTAATGGTTTTGGTTGTATCATCGAACTGATACACAGAGCAATCTGAATGCATTTTATAATCACTACGGACCACACTCATGGAGGACGGTCTGTACCCATTGGTGGTCCATAGAGCATCAGTTTGGTCTAAGGTAGCGCCATTCAACGTAAGCTCGATCAGTGCATCATCGGAATCTCGAATTGCATAAAGTTTATCTGCGTATAGAAATGGAACAGACAACAGTGACGTATCGTAACTAAAGTTGTGCTCGGTACCGTCTGGTTCTAGCCACGTTAAGCTATCACCACTCCAAGGAACGGTGACAATATCACCTGTTGATAAAATGACGTTGTTTCTGAAGTAATCATCAAAGACTTTAGAAATGACAAACGTACCATCAATAAGCTCTGCTTTATGCAGGCTGAGTTCATCACTGTGCCTTAAGTAAATACGTGTGCTGTCTCCGTTGTGGGAAAAGCGTGTATTGGTGACCCAAGCCTCATGCTCAGCTTCCACCTTCTTATAGATAGGAACACCGCTCTCGACCAATGGATGAAGATCACCGGTATTCTTGTCCTGTATGAGGGTGTAATTGCCTTCATACACCACGTCATCCACGGTGACGGTGACATTACTCATGTTGATTGCGGAGTAGGTGGTATTGAGGTCGACGATCATATCGATAGTCGGAGTCGCAACACTCTCATTATCATCGCCTTCAAAGCTAATCGAGCTGACTTCACCATTTTCTGAGTTCTCATAAACGTAAGCACTTTGCCCGTCATCTAAAGGCATATTGAACGCGGCTGCTCTAGAGTATGCTCGATAACCAGTTAGATCGTGAGCGCGAGGCTTAAAGGTCTGAAAACCATCATTAACAACACTCATGCTTGATATTGAGCGTGTTTGGTCGCTAGGTGGGGTACTGCTATTGGATCCCCCTCCGCAAGCTGTCAGAGCTAAAGCAATAGAGCTGACGAGAGTTGTCCTGAGTAACTTAGTATTTTTCATGATCATTCCTTGTGTGGTTAGTTAAACATTTTGGTCTTGAGTTTTCTTTAGAGGTAATGGCCTCAGATAGTAAAAATCCTTCAGGGTAGGTGAACTCGAACGTACTGACGTAAATGTCTTGAATTTGATTGAGAGGAGCCGCGCAAATACGCTTTTTGAACTGGTAGATCAATTGAAGGCAATCATTCTCTAACACCAACCCAAGTGGACAAACGTATTGAAGTACTTGTTCGTTACGTAGGTGGAGCCGAGCTTCGCGTTGGTAATAGATGGATAGACAAAGTTTGTCAAAGACAGCTACGTCATAATCGCCTTTGTGATAGGGCTGCTTACGTCGAACATGACTACGTGGCCTTAGGTTATGATTCGTTGATAGCAAGGGCATAAAAGTGCATTGCACACTTGATAGATAGCTTTCAGGAAGAACTGATTTCAAGTTCTCAAAAGCGAATTCAAGAAGCACAGATTCTTGTGGTCCCAAGGAGAATATAGGGTGGGTTCTCCTGTGATAGCTATAAGGGAGGCTTCTATCGTCTTTTTCCACATCTAGATAAGTCGTCAAGATGTTCAAGCAGCGTTGTACTGTGCGTTTCGAGCGTTCAATGCCCGTGTTTGTTAATCGTTGATGAACTTCGTTCGCTGTGATCTTTCGTTGAGTTGGGATGAGAGAGTAAACTTCAAACACCAACTCAATATGTTCGATGCGTTGCTTGTTCGGTTTAGAGGGCATGGGACCACCAAAATTTAAACGTGATCAATCGCCTCAACACATTTAAGTGATGAGCTAAAGAATCAACGTGATTAGGGATCGGCTGGTGGCCACACAGCCTGATACGATTACTTCTTGTAGTTAATGACGAGTTTGTCTGCGAAAGGGTATTTAGCTATTTCATAGTCTGGGTTTCTTGTGGCTAAATTATGCGCCGATATTGCGGCTGCTGAAGCTAGGCCAAAAATGACAGCAGGGCCGGAAGCCAAGGTGGCAGCCATCGTTGTAGAGCGACCTGCTGTGTATATTCGACAAGATAGATTTTGAGCCTCTATAAGCCGTTCAATCTTTTTCACCGTCTGAGAGAAGTTTTTTACCCGAGTTAAGGTGAACGACTCTTTTCGTTGGATTAAAGCGATGAGCTCTTCATCATTGGTATGATGCAGTACATTATTTGTGGTCATTGTTAATCCTTAGTTGGGTGTCTATGAACCATCACTGATGGCATTAGGATAAGGATGGGTGAGACAAATAACGTCTCACTCAAATAGCGGATAATGATTATGTGAAATGGGCTGTATATTTGAATTTAAATGACCTCGGGAAAGGCCATTATTTATCCTTTGCTGCTTCTAGAACTTCACTCAGTAGATAACCTCTGTTCATCAACTCAATAGTGGCTAAGAGCCGTTTCAGATGGGCGGAAGAAAGGCGTTGAACGAATTCAAACAGTTCGTGATCTGAGCTTTGCTCAACCTCTTTTTTAAAGTGCTGATACTGTTCATTAAGGTAATGACAACTCGCGAGAGCGGCTCTGATAAGCACTTTTGTGAGCTGTTCTTTCAAAGGGGAGATATTGGACATGATTGTTATCACTTATCGATAATGTCGTGATAAGTCGAGGGGAGGGAGTCAATGATGAAAAGTCATTCAGGCCTTGCTACATATAAGGTTAGCTCTCTCCGAAGTACGACTTTTGATGGCTGTAGTGGTCCGGTGCCTTTGTATCGTGACATAGACCCGGACGGGGTGTTCTCTCATTACGAAGTGATAGATATAGAGTCAAACGCTTCCATATCTATGTAGCTTAAGAAGTTATCCTGCCAAAGCTCGAACATCTCTACAGCGGAATAGTTACCCTTGATTGGGCTCCATCCCCCGAACTCTGTAAAGAACGCTTGGTCTCGAAAATCAAAGTCTAGACATCGCGCCAATTCTGGATACACATTCCCAACGTAAGCAAAATCAGTGATGTATTCGACATTCCATAGACCACTGGAGATCTTTGTCATCGCGATTTCAACAGGGTGAAATCCACCAGCCTCTGAGCTGTATGAACTATCTCGAAAGTTGAACGTCAGGTAAGTACTTTGGGCTATTGACTCACTCTGGGTTAATTGTTGTTGAAAATGGTTGTTTAACAGTGCATGAAGTTTGTCTGACACAGGTAAGCTTGATGGATGAAAGAGCAGAGTAGACATAATGATGCCTCCTTGATTTTAGGTGAACGAGTAGGGTGATTGGTTAGTCTTAGCGGACTTGAGTGAGCTGTATGTCATCGAAGACATGCTGAGTTAAATGGTCATGGAAAGCGCACATCCAGGCTTGGAACACTTTTGTTGTGACAGGGTGGCTCAGGCTCGCTGCCCCCGCATCTGGTTGATAGCACCAGTGATTAAGTAGGTGGAAATAGAGATACACATCGAGCGACTCGGTGGCTTGGTCTTGATAAGTAAAATTGGCCACGAAAACCAAATTCCAATCAGAGCGTGAATTCTCCCGCTTTAACTGAATCTCTACAGGGGCGACCCCTTCCTTTGTTTTGTAGTAGCTTGTATTTCGGCAGTTGAGTGCAATGCGTGTCGTGTCTTTAGGGATCGAGTAGCGAGCTATGGTTTGCTCTAACTGCTGGTGGAGTTTGCTATTGAGGGTGATGTCACCATAGTGTTTCTCAATCATAACCAGCCCCTCTCTGCAAACGATGTGCATTGTTCCCCGACAACAATATGATCCAGAACTCGAACATCAATGAGCGCTAAAGCGTCTTGCAATCTCGTCGTGATGCGCTTGTCTGCTTGGGACGGCTCAGGATCGCCTGATGGATGGTTATGAGCAAAGATAACCGCCGCCGCATTGGCCTTCAGAGCAGTCTTTACAACCTCCCTTGGATAGACGCTTGCCGCATCAATCGTCCCTTGAAACAACTCCTCAAACTCAATTAATCGGTGTTGGTTATCTAGCAACATGACGGCGAACACTTCGCGTTCACTGCCGCCTATCTTAAATCGTAAATAGTCTCGGGTAGCTTGTGGATTGGTAAATACATCTCCTCGTACATAACGATCTTCTAATATCTCTGCTGCCTTTTCTAGAACGCGATGTTCATGCTCTTGCTGTGAGAGTAGTGGTGGTGAAAGTGTTCTCATTTTGGTTCTCCTTTAATCAGGCTTTAGGTCATTCACTTTAATGACATATACCTCAAAAAAGTTTGAATCAGAGTCAGCCGAACCAGCCTCATTTTTTTTAACACTATCTCCTTATCCCATGAGGACCACAGGCATAGGAGAACGTCCCATGAGATTTTTAAAGCTAAAAGAAGTGATTGAGAAAACCGCATTAAGCCGCTCGGCGATATACAGAAAAATGGACGAGGGTGATTTTCCTGTATCGGTAAGCCTGGGAGATAGGGCTGTCGCTTGGGTAGAAGAAGAGGTGAATAACTGGATGGAAATGCGCTTGGCTCAAAGACCAAGCCATTAAGACTGAATCAACGCCACTGCAACAATTAAGGCATTACCAAAATGGTAGGCAAAACTCTAACAAAGGAGCAAGACCATGAATGAAGAAAACTGTGCAATTTATATCGGTATCGCAACATCAAAAGGAAACGCATCAAACCTACAGGGTGGGATTGGGATCAGTGTTTATAACTACGATGGGCAGTTAGTTGACGAAAATAATCTATTAGTCGGTGAGATTGCCGATAGTGCTGAGTTAGAGCTTATCGCATTGATAGAAGCTATAGCTTATGCCAAAGATGGAGACTGCCTGTATTCGAGTAGTGAATATTGTGTGAAAGGATTCAATGAATGGTTAGATAACTGGAAAGCAAAGGGGTGGCGAAAATCTGATAAGAAGCCAGTAGCTAACCGTCATTTATGGCAACAGGTCGATATGCATCGAGCGTGCAAGTTTGTTGAAGTAAGGCGTGCGCATAAGGTCGGGGATTTTGAACAGATGGGAAGATCGGGGGATATGGCTAGGGAAGTGCTTTGAGGTTTCTCAGCCTTCGTTCTTATCCTTTATGGATATTACTTATTTATAGAACAGTAGATCTAACGAAAGATGAGCCTTAAATACAGATACACTCCTGAGTCACAATTTGATGTTTTTTAAGCGAAATGTGAGTCTTCTCTTACGTAATAATGAAATTACGAATGGGATAAATATGAAATCATGTAAACTGCATCTAGGTTTCAGTTGGCTCAGGGACACTCATGGCTTCGTCAAACTTTGATTTTTTACAAGGGGTTAATGACACCTTGTATGCGATTGCGCTTTCTGCTGAGCGCAATTTGCACCAAGATCCTCACACTACCTTGTTTAAGGTTCGTTTACTCTCCGAAGAGATCGTTGGCTTTATCGCAGAGCTAGTTAAGCTCGCCCCGAATTTATCTACGTTTGACCAGCTAAAAGAGTTGGGAAGCCGGGGATTCTTAGATGATGAACGATTAACAATATTTCATGCACTGAGAAAGCATGGCAACAAAGCTGCTCATGGTTATTACAATAATCCGGTTGCAGCAGGTCACGCTTTAGAAATCTCTCACAAAGCTGCGACGATTTACTATCGAGTTAAGACAGGTGAAGCTAATTTTCAGCCACCAAAGTATGTTCCGCCAGTTGAAGAGCAAACAGCAGAATTGGTCGAGCAATCCAAGAAAGAGATTGCGCGGCTAAAAGAAGTAATTAAGCAGTTGGAAGCGCAGCAATCAGTTGAGCTTGCTCTACCACACCGTCAATTCAAATCTCTGGTTGGATTCAAGCAGCAGCTATCCGTATTAGAAGCCAATGATTCAATGAGTGTAGAGAAAGCCAAAGCTCGCATTCGTGAATTAGAAACCCAATTACGTGAGCGCAGCCAAGAACAACCGACCAACCTCGATGAAGCTGAAGAAGCTAAAACGCTCAAGCAGCGTGTCGAGATACTTAAAAATAGCCGCTTTGACTTAACGGAAGAGCAAACTCGATTCATTATCGATCAGCAGTTACGAGATGCTGGGTGGGAAGCTGACTCGGTTGTTCTTGATTACCGCAAAGGTGTTCGTCCTGAGAAAGGACGTAATATGGCAATTGCAGAGTGGGAAATGCAGGGACAGAAGCATCGTGCTGATTATGTCTTGTTTGTTGGCTTAATCCCCATTGCAGCAGTTGAAGCGAAAAGAAAACGCATTAACGTCTCAGGTGCAATTGCTCAAGCAGAGCGTTATAGCAGAGAGTTTGACTCCCAAAGTATCGTTGACCTTGAAGACGAGATTAAGCCTGCTTGGATAGAGGCTGGGCGCAGTGAATCGTGGCAAGGGTATGAAGGTGAGGCCAATTATAAACTACCTTTTGTCTTTGCTTGTAATGGCAAGCCTTTCTTGCGTCAAATGCAAGAGCAAAGCGGAACATGGTTCCGTGATTGTCGTTTAGCATCTAATGCAAAACGTGCCTGTCAGAGCTTTATTAGCCCCGCAGGGCTGCTGGACTTACTGCATCGAGATCACCATAAAGCACAGCAAGAGATGGTTGTTGAGCCGTTTGAGTACCTTGGGCTGAGACCATATCAGAAAAAGGCCGTTATCGCGGTAGAAGAAGCACTAGCTCAAAATAAACGTGAAAGCTTATTAGCCATGGCTACAGGTACTGGTAAAACTCGTACAATCATTGGTCTGCTTTACCGCTTCCTCAAAACGGAAAGATTTAAACGTATCTTATTTCTCGTCGACCGCTCTGCTTTAGGAGATCAAGCGACTGAAGCTTTTGATGAAACACCTTTAGAGCAAAAGCGTCGTTTGTCCAAAATCTATGACATAAAAGAAATGTCAGATAAGTTGCCAGAGGCTGAGACTCGCGTACATGTTGCGACCGTGCAGGCCATGGTGAAGCGTTTGTTTGAAGATAAAGATAGCGACAATGATAATGCGGTGATCCTACCCGTTGATCAATACGATTGTATTATCGTTGATGAAGCTCACCGTGGTTATACATTGGATCAAGAGTTGGGTGAATCTGAGTTAGTAGCGCGAGACCCTAACCTTTATCGTTCTAGTTACCGTCGTGTACTTGATTATTTTGATGCTGTAAAAATCGGTTTAACTGCCACTCCCGCAGCGCATACCGCAGAGATTTTTGGCCCCCCAGTTTACACTTATTCGTATCGTGAGGCGGTGGCTGAAGATTATCTTATCGACCATGAAACTCCTATCACCTATAAAACAAGGCTCAACCAAGCTGGTATTAAATTTAAGCAAGGTGAGCAAGTCGACGTTGTTGATACCTTATCTGGAGAAGTAAATAGTGTAGAGCTTGAGGACGAGCTAGATTTTAATGTTGAGAATTTCAACCGTACAGTGATTAACGAGAATTTTGATCGTACGGTGTGTGAAGCTCTAGCTGAGGATATCGATCCAACCAGCCAAGAGAAAACCATGATCTTCTGTGTTACAGACCAACACGCAGATAGAGTTGAACGCTTACTGGTGGAAGCCCTCCAGAATGTTCACGGTGACGATATTCCTACTCATGCCGTGCAAAAAATTACGGGTAGCACGGATAAAGTGAAGCAAGCCATTCGTAAGTTTAAAAACGAAACCTTTCCTAATGTAGCGATCACGGTCGATCTTCTTACTACAGGCATTGATGTACCTAAGATTTGTAATCTTGTCTTTATGCGCAGAGTTAAGTCGCGCATTTTGTACGAACAAATGTTAGGTCGAGCTACCCGTCGTTGTGATGAAATTGGAAAAACCGTATTTAGAATCTTTGACCCGGTTGACCTGTATGCCTCGTTAGAGCAAGTGAACACCATGAAGCCAGTGGTTAAAAGACCGAATATTACAATTGAGCAATTGATTGATGAAGTGTCTGACGAGCGTAATCTTGATTTAGCAGGTAGTGAAGAAGGACGTAGCTTTGCAGAAGATGCTCTTGATGAACTAAGCCAAAAGGTCATGCGTGTTATGCGCAAGGCGCAGACACGAGCAGAAAAAGACCCAATCCTGAAACAAGAGCTGGAGAGTATTGAACAAGAGTGGGGATGTCCTGCTGATAAAATCCACCAGCAACTGCACCAAGCTGGACCTAAGCAAGCAGCACAAATGCTAAAGCAGAACAGTAGTTTAGCTAAGCGAGTTGAGAGTGTGCGAGGGATGCTAAATAGTGGTGAGAAATACATTATTTCTGATCATGAGGATGAGTTTATCATTCGAGAGCAGAACTTTTCCGCTTACAGTAAACCAGAGGATTATCTCACCGCCTTTGAACGCTTCATTAAAGACAATCTTAATAGTAATGCCGCTCTTAATGCCGTTGTGAGTAAGCCCAAAGAGCTAACTCGTGCTCAGTTAAAAGAGATTCGTATCTTATTGGATAACCAAGATTTTAAAGAAGCCGATTTACAAAGCGCATGGAAGAAGACAACGAATCGCGATATTGCAGCGTCGATAGTGGGTCACATACGCAGGGCGGCGCTAGGTGAAGCGCTAATGCCTTATGAGCGACGTATTGATATGGCAATGGATAGTATCTATGCCATGCACTCATGGACTAAGCCTCAGCTCAAATGGTTGGATCGCATTGCTAAGCAACTTAAGAAAGAAATCGTCTTACAAACGGATGATATTAATCGAAGTTTTGCTCAAGATGGTGGCTCTATGGGGTTAGATAAGCGTTTGAACGGGCAGCTAGAGCAAGTTTTAGCTGCACTAAATGAGCACATTTGGCAGCAACAAGGTTAACAAAACCTGCATTCCGCTCTAGGGCGGTGCTGGTGGTATTGTCGTCAATCAGTACATGAACGGTCATAAGGCCAAAGCTAATTTAAAGGCTGAGTGATACACTCAGCCTAATTATTTTTATTTGTATTTTGTCAGCTCGTTTACGTAAAACAAGCTGTGTACATGCTAGGAAAAAGCAAAATGAACAACAATGAAATCGTACAAAAACTTTGGAAACTGTGTGACGTACTACGTGATGACGGTATTACTTATACTGACTATGTGACCGAATTAGTGCTGTTGTTGTTCATTAAAATGGAAACCGAACAAGCGGAAGCTGGTATCACAAAGCATGTATTGCCTGAAGGGTGTCGTTGGCAAGATATTACGACCCAGACTGGTATTAAGCAGTATGACCATTACCGTCAAATGCTGCTTGATCTAGGTAAACACCATGATCCATTGCTTGCTGCGATTTATGCAGGCGCACAAACAAGTCTTAAAGAGCCTAAGCACCTTAGTCAATTGGTGACGCGTATTGATGAACTAGATTGGTTCTCAGCGCGAGAAGACGGTCTAGGTGACTTGTATGAAGGCTTGTTAGAGAAGAATGCTAATGAAACCAAATCGGGTGCAGGTCAATATTTTACTCCACGCTCTCTAATAGACACGATTGTTAAGTTAATGAATCCGAAAGCTGGGGAAACTATTCAAGATCCCGCAGCAGGTACGGCTGGCTTCTTAATTGCTGCTCATGAGTTTATTAAAGATAAAACCGATGACCTTTATGATTTAGGTGAAAAAGAGCAAGATTTTCAAAAGCGCAAAGCTTATAACGGCATGGAGCTGGTTCCCTCTACGCGCCGCTTAGCTTTGATGAACTGTCTATTGCACGGTATTGAAGGTGAGGGCGAAGGTGCTATTCATCAAGGTAATACCCTAAGTGGCGAAGGGGCACAGCTACCGAAAGTGAACCTTATTCTTTCTAACCCTCCGTTTGGTACATCTAAAGGTGGCGGTGGTCCAACTCGTGATGATTTGACCTATGAAACCAGTAATAAGCAACTGGCGTTCTTGCAGCACATTTATCGCCACTTGAAGCCGGGTGGTCGTGCCGCTGTTGTACTCCCTGATAACGTCTTGTTTGAAGCCGGTGTGGGGCAAAAGGTTCGAGCGGACCTAATGAACAAATGTAACCTTCATACCATCCTGCGTTTACCTACTGGTATTTTTTACGCTCAAGGGGTGAAGACCAACGTACTGTTCTTCCAAAAAGGCACGCCAGAAAATGCAGACCAAGAAGAAAACTGCACGACCAGTACATGGGTGTACGACATGCGTACCAATATGAATACTTTTGGTAAACGACGTCCATTGACTGAAAAACACTTCGCTTCCTTTATTGAAGCTTATGGTAGTGATGCTAACGGTCAATCACAGCGAAGTGAAGGTGCGTGGCAACAACTTGGTGAAGTTGAGAGTGACGCTGACAATACATCGGAAAACACCCGTTGGAAAAAATTCAGTCGAGAGTATATCCGAGACACTAAAGGCGATAGCCTAGATATCTCATGGCTTAAAGACCTAGAAGCTACCAGCGCTGAAAATCTACCAGAACCAGAAGTACTAGCGGGTGAAGCGATGGCGGAGCTCACTGAAGCGATGTCTGAAATTTACCAACTGATGCAAAGCCTTGGGGCAAATGATGAAGCTGAGCAGCAGAAGCAGCTCCTTGAGCAAGCCTTTGGACTGGAAGAAAAATCGGAGATTGAATAATGGTTCAGTTACCTAAAGGGTGGGTGCGTACGGATTTGGGTAGCATTGTTGACTACGGTAAAACTATAAAAGCAGACCTCGAAAAAGTTTCGGCTGACAGCTGGGTGCTAGAGTTGGAGGATATCGAAAAAAACTCATCTAAGTTACTTAAACGCTGTTCATTTGATGAGAGGCACCCCAAAAGCTCCAAAAATAGTTTTGATAAAGGTGATGTTCTCTACGGTAAGTTACGCCCGTATTTGAATAAGATGTTAATTGCACCCGAAGATGGAATATGTACTACGGAAATAGTACCCCTCAAAACAAATTCAGAACTATTTGAGAGTCGCTTCCTCTTTTACTGGTTGAAAGGTAGGCAGTTTGGAGACTATGTTAATGCGGTAAGCTATGGCGTTAATATGCCACGGTTAGGAACCAAAGATGGCAAAAAAGCTCCTATGGTTGTAGCCCCACTCCTAGAGCAAAAACGCATTGTAGAAAAACTCGATGAAGCATTGGCACAGGTCGACACCATCAAAGCGCGTTTAGATAGTATCCCTGATTTACTCAAACGCTTCCGCCAATCGGTACTGGCTTCAGCGGTATCGGGTAAGTTGGGTAATAAACAGGAAGTAGCTCCCAAGCTAGTTGAGCTGTCTAAAACAGGTGTCGAGGTAAAGACGGGACCTTTTGGTAGTGCTTTGCATAAGTCTGACTACATAGAAGGTGGGATATCAGTTATAAACCCAATGCACATAAATGACGGAGCGATACAACCAGCAAGTCAAATGTCCATAACGAAGGCGAAATTCGATTCCCTTAGCGCGTGGCATTTAAAGAATAGTGATGTAGTTGTTGGTCGAAGAGGTGAGATGGGGAGGGCTGCTGTGATCCGAACTGTTGAAGAGAATCCATTACTTTGTGGTACAGGCTCTATGATTTTGCGTGGTAATGAGAGATTGCTTTCAGACTATCTTTGCTACGCTATTCGTTCTCCTTTGGCTGTGAGTTACTTCAACAATGCGTCGGTTGGATCAACCATGGTTAACTTGAATCAAAAAGTGATTAAAAGCTTAGAGATTTATGTCCCCTCAATTAAAGAACAAAAAGAAATCGTCCGCCTAGTTGACCAATACTTCGCATTTGCTGAAACAATCGAAGCGCAGGTGAAAAAAGCCCAAGCAAAGGTGGATAATCTTACGCAAAGTATTCTAGCCAAAGCCTTTCGTGGTGAGCTAGTGCCGCAAGATCCAAACGATGAACCCGCCGACAAGCTACTAGAGCGTATCGCTAAGGCCCGCGAGGAAGCTGAAGCGTTAGCCAAAGCAGCTAAGAAAGCGGAAGCTGCCAAAAAACGCGCAGCGAAAGCAACAAAGTAACTTTTTATTGAGTACGGCTTTATGCGTACTCTTTTTTTTATCAAATAACAAGAATAGGTAGTGAAATGTCAAAAGAAGTGACTTTAGAGCATTTTGCCAAGGCTGCTAGAGAAGTTGGTGCTCACGGAGACAACGATACTCTCCCTTTTGATCTTGATAACAGGTTTATCTCTGATTGCCATGCCGATATTGCGAAGGTTGCTTACGATCTTTTCCAAACCTTAGACAAGGGTGGAAAAAAGAGCGCTAGGCAGACAATTGACTCTCTTTCCATTTTTCATGAGCGACTTCTTGTACCAAGTGGGACAAGTGGCTTTCGGATCACAACTAAAATACACCCGTTTTGGAATGTATACATAAATGGTCTTGCAATTGCTATTTCTGAAAAGCTAGCTCCTCTTAGACATGATGGAGCGCATTCATATCGACACTCAGATGAAGATAGTCGATTGTTTTTGCAAGAGCATTCTTGGTATTCCTACAAGTCAACAACGCTTGAGGAGCCTTTGTTAGCCGATGATAAGTCAGTTGTCGTTCAAACCGATGTATCGGGGTTCTATGAACATATTTATCACCATCGCTTGGAAAACCTGATAAGTGATCTCTTCTCTGAGCACTCTACTGTTTCTGCTCAGCTAGACAGAATACTTAACCAAATGAGCTCAGGAAGGTCATTTGGGCTTCCTGTCGGAGGACAGTGCTCACGTGTGTTAGCTGAAGTTTTAATGCATGCAATTGATGAACTACTTGCATCATCAGGTATAGCTTGGCACCGTTATGTTGATGATTATACTTTGATCGCTAGCAGCCAATCTGATGCTTACAAAGCCTTATCTTCATTATCTAGATACCTTGCAGATTACGGTTTGTCCCTTAACCGTACTAAAACGACTTTTTTAAGTGCATTACACTATAAGAACTTTGTTACAGCTCAGCTTAGCTCTGATGATGAGGAGGCTGGGAAGCTTAAAGAAATTGATTTGTATTTTGACCCTTACACTGATGACCCTCACGCAGAATATGAAGAGTTACAGCAGGCGGTAAATGAGATTGATGTAGTAAACCTATTACAAGCAGAGACGTTTAAGAGTCAGCCTGATTCATACTTAGTCGCTCAAATAAGTCGAACTTTGGAATTTCAAAGCCCACAAGCAGCAGCTCAGCTTTGTCAGACCTTATTGAAACCTAAAAACTTGAATGCATTTAGAGCATCATGGTCGAAAATTATGAGGGGTATCTCAAAGATACGGTCGGACGAGCGCTTTAGTTCGATTCATGCAGCAATAGACTCTAGCTTGGATCGTGTTATCGATAGCTGTGAGCACTTATTGCTACCAGAGGCTAATTGTTTACATTTCATGCGGGCTATTAGGTTTAAAGAAACGAAAACACGAGCTGTTTTTGTTCAGGAACGATTTAACAATTCAGAGTTTGTCACAGTTAAGCGGGCTAGTGTTGATTGTTGGCGACATTGGAAAAGCAGGTCGCGGTTTTTATCAGCGAGTAACAGATACGATGCTAGCCATGAAGAGTTGCAACGAATGTTCTGGCTGGCGTCATACAAATTTGGGGATGAGGGAAATCACTTTAGAGGCAGGGTGAAGAAAAAAATCGAACACTCTTGGGCTCTAGGGTTTGAGAGTAAAGAATCAAATTCATTCGCTGAACTTTACAAGGGGTGGTCTGCATCATGCGATTCTTAAGACTGCCATTCACAGATCCCCGAACTGTGGCTAGAGACATTCCCGGCATTTCCGAGATTCTATTTCCGGGGTTGGTCCCCGGTATAGTTGCGGGGCTAAATCAAACATGGTTGAAACTTGAGGATATAGAAGCAGTTTCAGAGGTCGAACTCAGCAAGATGAGTTTAAGTCCGGCTATGCTTTATGAGATAGCCTGTGCTAGAGCCGAGTTTTTACTCCGAGGAGAGGAGTTGATTGAGGGGGATTATCTAGATGTGGCCTTAAAAAGGCAGTCTCGCTTTTTTGATGCTCAAACACCTAGTCAGTTAACTGATAAAGACAGAGGGTTAATTCAATTAGTTGCAAGTAATTTAGTGTTGGGACTGGGTGAGCTGGCAAAGGGAAAAGAGATCACCATTTCCCCATCTATTGCTGGACTGGAGTGGATATCTTCTAGCCAAGGAGACTTTTGTTTTGGCGATTGCTTGGTGGAAGTGAAATGTACGAGCAAGAATTTTTCAGCGGGTGATTACCGCCAAACCCTTCTGTACTGGCTGCTTAACTTCACATATTCATTGTCTAATCCAGAGATTCTGCCTTGGAAATTCGGTATTATTTTTAATCCAAGGAAAAATAAATATGTACAAGTCAATTTCGAGGAGTTACATCGCTTAGTTGCTGGTGGACGGAATGTGATTGAAACAGTAGAGCTGCTTCAAAATACGATATTGTCAGCTAGAGCAAAACTTATCTAGCTATCGAACAGCAGTTAACGTAGTAACATCTTTACCTAACATGTTACTAATCTTTGCGAACGAGCATCTAACTGCGAATAAAATCACTGTCTTAAAATACAGCTATGGTTTACACTATTTTCGTTGCATCGACTGAAAAATGTAAACCTTTTAGACGAAATTGGATAAATAAAATGAAAACTTATCATACCTACAGCGCTGTAGATGTTGCATTGAGCTTGCTTAAGCATGCGAAAGAGCAAGGTAAATGTTTCTCCAATTTGCAGCTACAGAAACTAACTTATGTTTGCCATGGTCTGTCTTTGGCACATTTTCAACGCCCTCTAGTGGTTGATGACGTATTTGCATGGAAGTTTGGTCCAGTAGTGCCATCTGTGTATTTCCGTTTTAAGTCGTACGGAGCGAACGTCATTACCGAACAGGGTGATGTGGTTCTAGATGCTGAAAGCGAATCTATCGTGAAGGATGTTGTTTCTCAACTTGGTCATTTAACTGGACCACAATTGGTGGACCTAACACACCGAGATGGTAGCCCGTGGCATCAAGTATGGGATGGAACGCACCAGAAAGTGATCCCAGATCATCTAATTCAATCCCACTACGCGCAAATTAAACAATCAGGACGTACTACTAGCCTGTGAGTAATAAAGAAAAAAGTGTCGTCAGTTTCCTAATTGACGACACCCCATCTGCTGAACAAGCATCCAAAACCTTCCATGACGACTACGAGCTGAACTTTCAAGACTTCCTTGAACGTACGGTAGATGAAAGTGCAGCTGAAGATTTTTCTTATTCCAATAATGGAGTGAAAAAAGCAGGTAGAAGACTTCGTAAAAAAGAAGGTGATCTTAAGTCAGCCACCGCCACTATCCAGCAGTTCCGTGCCGCCCATGAAAAGCCTCTTAATACTATTGCCTATCTTGTTGGTCGTTGTTGTCGTGAACTCGGTATAGATGTTAAGCCAGTAACTCGATTAAAGCGCTTAGAAACTATAATTGATAAGCTTCAACGTAAATCACTTGATGGCAATACAGCGAATGCAACATGTGTAACCAACATGAATGATATTGGTGGCTGTCGAGCGATATTCCCTGATTTGATGTCGTTAGAGCAGGCAATATCTCAATTGCAAGGAACTGTAGAGAAGGTAGGGCGAGTTAGAATTAAAGATATTGATAATTACATCACTAACCCAAAGCCAAATGACTGTGGTTATAGAAGCTTACATGTGATTTATCGATATGATCATGCGAGTGGGAAGAGTTTTAACATAGAAGCTCAATTGAGAACTAGGCTTCAACACCTTTGGGCGACCACCGTTGAAATAGTGGATATCTTGGAAGGAACTAAGATAAAGACTCATTCTCATAGTGCCAATGAAGATAAAGACGACCTACAAATTAAATGGGAAGAGCTTCTCTCAATCATGAGTCGTTATATAGCTGATGCTGAAGGGGCTATAGAGTTAGGTCAAGAAGATAAAGATCAATTCTCAATCAGGCTGCGTGAGCTAAATGACGAGATTAATGCGCTAGGTAGGCTTCAAACCTTTAGAATTCTATCTGAGAAAGTTGAAGCCTGTTGCAATGATGTAACCGAACATGTTTTGTTAATGATCAATGAGAACTCATTGGAGCTTATCTTTAGTGAGGAGTTCGACAATTACAGTAAAGCCATTTCGGTTTATAACGCTGCGGAAAAGATGACCCGTAGTCATTCTGGGATAAATACCCTACTCATCTCCACTAAGAATATGGGCCAGCTATCAGAAGCTTACCCCAATTATTTAGGTGACTGTGCTTCATTTATTTTGTTACTTCAAGAAGGTATGAAGCTTAATTAACTAATCTTCTCATATGGTTATTGACCAATAATTTTAAGTTGTTTAGTTCCTGTGACTGAGAGACTGCCTTTTGAGGCTTCGTCTATATGCTCACTCCACCAACACATCATCGGCTTCCTACGTTCTAAGTAATCAGTACGGTTATAGGCACTACGAACTTGATTATCATCAACGTGCGCCAGAGCTGCCTCTATTATATCAGCTTCAAAACCTTGCTCATTAAGCGTTGTGCTAGCAAGTGAGCGTAGACCATGACTAACAAGCCTTCCTGCAAATCCCATGCGTTTAAGCGCCATATTAGCCGTTTGGCTATTACATGGTTTTTTAGGGTCCCTGTCAGAAGGGAAAACGAATTCTCTATGACCACTAATTGGTTTTATTACCTCAAGTAATTCAAGCATCGATTCCGTTAACGGAATACGATGCTCTCTTCTTTTTTTCATTCGTTCAGCGGGAATGGTCCATACCTTTTCATCTATATCAATTTCGCACCAGCGAGCTCCTGAAGCTTCGCTAGGGCGAGTCATAGTATGAAGTTGCCACTCAATTAAACAACGTGTAGTGCGCTTTATGCTGGCATTCGCAATTGCCCCCATTAACTCTGGTAACTCTGCTGGTTTGAGAGCTGCCATATTCTCTTTTTTTGGTTTCTTGAAAGCGGCGCGGATACCAGTCAGAGGGTTTGCTTTTACAAGCCCACAGTTTGCAGCGTAATTCATTATCTCATTTAAACGCTGAGATAGACGCTTGACCGTTTCTAAACTTCCTTTCGCCTCAATAGGTTTGAGAAGTTCGATAATTAAGGGAGCATCGATATCTTTGACAGGGAACTTTGAGATGGATGGAAATGCATGAAGTTCAAGTGAACGCCAAATATCAACAGCATAGTCTGGAGTAACCGAATCCTTTTTTATCTCAAACCACTTATGTGCAACGTTTAAGAATGTATGTTCATGGATCGCTTTATGTTCATTGAGCTGCTGCTTTTTATGTTCTTGCGGGTCGACCCCTTGTGCGATCAGCTCTTTTGCTTCCATCGACTTTTTACGTGCATTTGCAAGAGATAGGTTAGGGTACTTGCCAAGGCTGAGGTTAGCTCGTTTTCCATTCGTTGGTCTGTAGTAGTTCAGTAACCAGTGCTTAGAACCATTAGGCTTGATTCGTAGACGTAAGCCATCACCATCGAACAGGTTGTATTCTTTATCGCTTGGTTTAGATGCTTTTATCTCTTTGTCGGATAGTCTAGTAGTTATTTTAGCCATAATAGGTACACCAAATTAGGGATCTAAAATCAGTGTACCCTGCTGTGTACCCATAATGCAAAGAAGTCATGGGACGCTATGGAACTCTGTAATACGCTAAGTTATTGATTTTACGTTGCGGTAGGCACAAAAAAAGACGTCATGGGACGTCTTTAAATGTTGAATTGGTGGAGCTGGCGGGAGTTGAACCCGCGTCCAAAAATCATTCATCATTGGTACTACATGCTTAGTCGATCTTTAATTTCACCAGCAACCTGCGAACCGACACGCTAGTTAAAGGCTAACCTGAATTATAATTCGCGCTTTTCCTCTCAGGTGGGAGAAGCCACGCTAGCTAGTTTGGGTTTGATCTCTTATTGGTCCCCGTCTTACGAGCGGAAGCTAGGGTAAGAGAGCTCTGAGCAGGTTATTAAGCTGCTAGTGCGTAGTTTTCGTCGTTTGCGACTATTTTTTTGCGGCTTTTAACGTGGCCAACCGCCCCACGGCATGCACCTCAGACTTCAAAATTCCTGTCGAATCCTAAATCAGCCCCAAGTGTTATTTGCATAGTACCAGAAAAGCTTACCCTGTCTAGCACTGTGCGTTTAAGTGCTTAAAATTAACGCAAATTACTCTTCATAATTCGTGCTTTATCTCTCGCCCAATCTTTTTCTTTCATATCAGTACGTTTATCGTGCAGCTTTTTACCTTTCGCTACGCCAACTTTAATCTTCGCCCAAGAGCGAGACCAGTAAAGTGCGGTTGCGACAAGCGTCATGCCTTCACGGTTAATACGACCGATAAGGTTGTCGAGTTCTTTTCTCGACATTAATAGTTTACGGATGCGTGTTGGGTTCGCCACGATATGAGTACTCGCTTGAGTTAGCGGAGTAATCGTCATACCACTGATGAATGCTTCGCCATCTCGGATGTATACGTAGCTTTCTGCGATATTGGTTTTGCCTTCACGTAGGGATTTTACTTCCCAGCCTTGTAGCTCAAGCCCCGCTTCTATCTCATCATCGATGAAATATTCGTGGCGAGCTTTCTTATTAAGCGCAATGGTATTACTACCGGCTTTTGATTTTGATTTATTCTTTGCCATAATGGCCTCATTATACGGAATGCGCCCTAGATGGGGAATCCTTTTTATTTGCGCTCTGGCCCAATACAATTAAAATTGCAGTTTGTGTTAATGTAACGCTGTCTTTAACAGGAGTCTATATGCCAAAGGTTACTCGTTCAGCATTAGTGTCGTTTAGTGCCGACCAGATGTTCAACTTGGTCAATGATGTTGCTCGTTATCACGAGTTTTTGCCAGGGTGTTCTGGTTCACGTGTGATCGAATCTTCAGATTCAACTATGGTGGCTTCGGTTGATGTCTCTAAAGCTGGTATCAGCAAAACATTTACCACATCGAACCGCTTAGCGGATGGTGCTGAGATCTTGATGGAGCTGGTAGATGGCCCGTTTAAGAAGCTGGAGGGGGGCTGGTATTTCACTCCTCTAGACGACCAAGCATGTAAGGTTGAACTTAAACTAGAGTTTGAATTTTCTAGTCGAATGATTGAAATGGCATTTGGCAAGATTTTCAATGAACTGACAAGCAATATGGTCAGTGCATTTACTCAACGAGCGAAACAGGTTTACTAAGCCATGACTATTGAATCAGATATGATCCACGTAGAAGTTGTGTTTGCGCTTCCACATGAGCAGCGTGTATTTACCTTAGTGGTAAATAAGAACGCGACCGTTGAAGAGATTATTGCGCAGTCTGGTGTTTTGGAACTGTATCCAGAAATCGACTTAGCGAAAAATAAGGTTGGCGTGTTCAGCCGTAACGTTAAGCTAGATGCGACGGTTCGTGATAAAGACCGTATCGAAATCTACCGTGCACTGTTAGCCGATCCAAAAGAGATTCGCCGTAAGCGTGCTGAGCAAGCGAAAGCAGCAGCGGCTAAATCGTAATGCTAAACCAGTTTGACTAAGAAGAGAGCTCGCTATATTGGCGAGCTTTTTTGTACCTGTTGGTTAGACAACGCAGCTAATTTGTTAGCAGATATTAAAAAGCCTGCTCGTGTTAGCAGGCTTTTGCGATTCTTGCTTTGTCGACGGATAGTTTTGTCGACTGATAGCTTTATCGGCTAAGAGCTTTGTTGACTGGAAAGCTAGCGAAGGCTTTCGAAGAATTCATCACTGGCTTCAAAATCACCATTGATCGTCACTAAGGTGCCCGTTGCATCAAAGTTAACAACAAGATTTTTTTGAATCGAGTCTTCATGGCCTTTTGTGTGGTGGTAAATGTAGTACCACGTATCTGGGTAGCCATTTTCGATAAGCATAGGTGAGCCCATAACGTAACGAACTTGTGTTTTTGTCATGCCAAACTTGAGCTGATCGACAGCTTCCTGTTCAACATAGTTACCCTGATTGATGTCAATTCGATAAACCAACTTCTCTAATAGAGAGCAACCGGTCAACATTGTTAGTGCAAGTGGAACTGCAACTAACCACTTTTTAATTCGCATAGTTTGAGATCTTTCTTCGCTAAAATACTGCCTGATAATAAACAAGCTCCAGCAAGAAGTAAAAAGCTCCTTGCGCTTTGAGCTTGTTATGACTGGCAATTTTGAATTAAGTTGCAAAATTGCCAAGAATTTTCGGTAAATTATCAGAAAGTTGCTGAATATGTAACCTATGCTGCGATTAATAACTCTTTTGCATTGGCAAGCGTCGATTCGGTAATCTGGCTGCCACCAAGCAGTCGAGCAAGCTCTGAAACGCGTTGTTGCTCATCAAGCGTGTGCATTTGAGTCTCGGTTTTACCTGATTTCGTGTTCTTCGCTACAAAAAGTTGTTGGTGACCGCAACCGGCAACTTGAGGTAAGTGAGTCACGCACATAACTTGTGTCGATTCGCCCAGCTTACGTAGCATTTTTCCGACAACCGCAGCGGTTGGTCCACTGATACCCACATCGACTTCATCGAAAATCAGGCTTGGTGTATCCACTTTTTGCGCTGTGATCACCTGAATCGCCAGTGAGATTCGTGATAACTCACCACCAGAGGCCACTTTCGCAATCGGCTGCATTGGTTGGCCTGGGTTGGTCGAAACAATGAAGGTCACGTTATCCATACCCAATGGAGAAGGGTGTGTGTTGGTGTTGTTCACTTCAATGGCAAACTGCGCTTTTTCCATGCTCAGTTCGTGCATGCTTTGCGTGATCAGCTTGTTGAGCTCTTTTGCGTAACGAGTTCGAGATTTATGAAGCTTCTCTGATTTAGCAACGAACGATTGGTATTGGTTTTCTACCTCGTTGGCCAGTTCTTCCAATTTTTCATCAGAGCAATCAAGCGCTTCAACTTGTTGTAGTAAGTCTTGATGGTGCTTATACAGCTCTTCAGGTAACACGTGGTGTTTACGAGACATCGACATCACTTTAGAGAAACGCTCCTCAACGTAAGCCATACGACCGGGATCAACATCAATGCTGTCTAGGTAGGTTCTTAACTCGTTGTTGGTCTCTTCGATCTGAATAATGGCTTCAGAAAGCAAGTTCGGTAACTCGGCCAATCTTTCATCTAGCTCAGCTAACTGAATTAAGGAGTTATTGGCCGATTGCAGAATACCAAGCGCATTAACTTCTTCGCCTTCATAAATAAGCTCGATAGCTTGCTGACAGGTTGTGGCCAGTTCTCCGCTATTGGAGAGGCGCTTATGCTCTTGTTCGAGGTCTTCATATTCTTCCTCCCCAATAGACAGCTCATTTAACTCTTTGATTTGGTATTCAAGAAGTTGTTTTTGAGCTTGGTTTTGCTGGCTATTCTCACGTAACTCTTTTAAGTGGTTATCCGCTTGTCGCCATGCTTGGTAAGCATTACGTGTCGATTTCAATAGGTTCAAGTGGCCTGCGTATTGATCAAGCATGGCCATTTGATAATCGCTTTTCATCAACTGGTGATGCGCGTGTTGACCATGGATGTTGATCAACAGTTGTCCAAGTGATTTCAATTGCGAAAGAGGGACAGGGCTACCGTTGATGAATGCACGAGAACGACCTTCTTTTGAGATGGTTCTGCGCAGGATGCACTCACTGCCATCAAGCAATTCGTTGTCTTCTAACCAGCGGGTTGCATGCAGATTGTTCTCAAGTAAAAAAGCGGCACTGACTTCGGTTTTTTCTTCACCTTGTCGAACCATTCCTGCATCGGATCTTCCCCCAAGACATAAGCCTAAAGCATCGATAGCGATAGATTTACCCGCACCAGTTTCCCCGGTGATTGTTGTCATGCCTTTAGATAGTTCTAGCTGTAAAGACTTAACAATAGCGAAATTATTAACACTTAAATGAGCCAGCATTTTTATTTACCTGTATAACTGAACAATACTGTATATAAGTTCAGTATATACTGTTTCTTTATACAGTAAAGTCGACAGGTGAAAATTTTTTGCGACCGTTATCAGAATTGAGGTTGTTCGTAGATCACTGAAACCGCTATAGATTCCCAACTCAGTCGTTCCTCCCTCTTGGGAGTGGAGGTATAAGGAACTGCAGAGAAGCTAGAGCCGACGGGCTTTTACTGGCAATAAAAAGGCTGACGAATGTCGTCAGCCTTTCAAATTTTCGGTTACCACTGGAGCGTTTATTCTTTTAGAACAGCTTACTCGACCAACCTAGTTTGTTACGTAGAACATGGTAGTAGTTGTAGTCTTTAGGATGGATCAACTTAAGTACATTCGGGCTTTGGTAAATGTGGATCTCATCGCCAGGAGAAACCGGTAGCGAGATTTGACCATCACAGCTCACTTCCTGAGTTCCACGGTTATCAGGCGATACGATCAGCTTGATACGACGCTTGCCATCCACCACAAGTGGGCGGCTTGAAAGGGTGTGCGGGAACATTGGCACGAGTGAGATAGCATTTAGGCTTGATGACAGGATCGGGCCGCCGCCAGAAAGCGAGTAGGCGGTAGAACCTGTCGGTGTTGAGACGATTAAGCCATCAGAGCGCTGTGAGAAGGCGAAGCTGTCATCGATATATACTTCGAACTCGATCATGTGAGCAACTTGGCCGGGGTGCAGTACAGCCTCATTAAGGGCTGCATTGTGGCTTTTTATCTGGCCGTGACGATGAATTTCCGTTTCAAGTAAGAAGCGCTCTTCTTCCATGAACTCGCCTTTGAGTACATCAGTAAGCGCACTCTGGAAGTTTTCAGGGTTGAGATCGGTTAGGAAACCAAGATTGCCTCGGTTAACACCAATCACTGAAATGTCGAAACGTGACAAGATTCTAGCGGCACCGAGCATATTTCCGTCACCACCGACCACAATAGCGAGATCGGCGCGTTTACCTAATTCAATCAGGCTAGAAAAATGTTCTTTTGGGATGTCGTCCAAAATAGTGGCGAGTCTGTCATCAACAAACACTTGATAACCCTCAGCACTTAACCACTGATAGAGCTCTCTATGAGTCTGAATTGCTTGCTGATCTCGAGGTTTACCGATAATGGCGATGACTTCAAATGGCTTTTTCATAACGTTTCCAAACGAATTAGGCTTGAATCAAAATTCTTCATCCCCATAATAAAGGCAAGTTGAACGTCTATGCGAGTGTTTTATATCAATTTGGGGCGCAAACACGCCTGTCACTTGCATTGAAAACGAATTCTGGAGATATCATGAGCAACGAAGAAAACAAAGTAACCGAAGCAGAGCTAGATCAGATCATCGCTGAAGCTGAGAAAGTTGAAGAAGCTGAACTGAATGAAGACGCTGCTGATGAGCAGGAAGCAAAAATCGCTCAACTGGAAGCTGCACTGCTTTCTAGTGAATCTAAAGTGAAAGAGCAGCAAGATTCTGTTCTTCGCGCGAAAGCTGAAGTTGAAAACATGCGTCGCCGTAGCGAACAAGAAATTGATAAAGCGCGTAAATTCGCTTTGAACAAGTTTGCTGAAGGTCTGCTTCCTGTAATCGACAACCTAGAGCGTGCAATGCAAGCAGCAGACGCTGAAAACGAAGTGGTTAAGCCACTGTATGAAGGTGTTGAGCTAACGCACAAAACGTTCGTAGACACAGTTGCTAAGTTTGGTCTTAAAGAGATCAACCCTGAAGGTGAAGCGTTCAACCCTGAATTCCACCAAGCGATGTCTATTCAAGAAAGCCCAGATCACGAATCGAACACGGTTATGTTTGTGATGCAAAAAGGCTACGAACTAAACGGTCGTGTGGTTCGCCCAGCGATGGTTATGGTTGCTAAGTAATGACGAATTACGTTGCCAAGTGATTGACTGGTGCATTGACTGAGTTAGTCGCAGCGACAAAATAAATCACTGGTTTGCGTAAAATAAAAAGAGAGGTATAGGCCTCTCTTTTTTTGTGCCTATAACTTGAGAGTCCACGTAAATAAGCATCAAAACCGCATTAAGAATGTCGTTCTTTTTATTTCATTCAGATCAGCGATTTAGAGTTTTGTGTTATGAAACTTGTTGTGATTGAGTAAATGTTTTGATGTCACATTTGTGGTGTTTTTGTAAATAAATACTTTTAATTGTTATCTTTGTATGTAAAATCCACTGCCATACAGCGATTTTGGTCGCATATATAACTATAAAAGTACAAATTTCAAACACAACAAACTGGAGAAGAACGATGGATAAATCGCTCTCAAGTAAAATTTTTGTAGGCTTGTTCGCCGGTCTACTTATTGGTACTGCTATTCAGTACCTATTCAGCGGTATTGCTATTTTTGATACGTATCTACTTGGCGCTGCCGAAGGTGCTGGTGGTATGTTCGTATCACTTATCAAATTGCTTGTAGTTCCTCTTGTTTACGTATCTATTGTTTGCGGTATTGTTGAGCTAAAAGATATTCGTTCATTTGGTCGTCTTGGTGGTAAAACCTTTGGTCTTTACATTATTAACACCATCATCGCGATTTCAGCAGCGCTAACGATTGGTCTTATTTTCCAACCAGGTGCAGGTGCGAACCTTGCGGGTACGGTTTCTGAGACAATTGCGCTTACAACAACTGAAACACCAGACATCTTCTCTCTTGTTGTTAACATCGTTCCTAGCAACCCTGTAGAAGCGTTCGCAAGCGGCGACATGCTACAAATCATCTTCATGGCAATTTTGACAGGTCTTGCTATTCAAGCGCTTGATTCTCGTGGTGGCCCAGCTATCAAGACATTCAAGATGGCTAACGAAATCATGATGAAGCTTATCGGCCTAGTAATGAGCTTGGCGCCTTACGGTGTATTTGCTCTGATGATTCAACTGGGCGCAACACTGGATGCAGACACGCTAATGTCAGTTGCTGGCTATGTGGCGCTTGTGGTTGCAATGCTTGTGTTCTGGATTTTCTTCTTCTATCCAATGATGGTTGGTTCATTCACTGGTATTTCTCCAAAGCAGTTCCTACGTGCAACTCGTGAGCAAGTTCTATTCTCACTATCTACAGCAAGTTCGAACGCAACAATCCCAGTAACAATGCGTACTCTTACTGACAAACTAAACGTATCTAAGTCAGTAGCAGGTTTCGGTGTACCACTGGGTGCAACAATGAACATGTCTGGTGTATCTATCTACATTGCACTCGCAACTATGTTCGTAGCAAACGCGTTTGGTCAGCCAATCAATACTGCTGATATCTTCACTCTTGGTCTAACTATCCTGCTACTGTCTATCGGTGCTGGTGGTGTTCCTGGTGGCGGTGTTGTGATGGTAGGTGTTCTATTGCACCAACTAGGTTTACCACCAGAAGGTCTAGCGATTGTTGCTGCTGTTGACCGTATCTGTGACATGTTCTGTACTTCTTCTAACGTTGTTGGTGATACTGCGGTTAACACTATCGTAGCGAAATCTGAAAACGAAATCGGCGTTGAAGCTAACGAAGAAGCTGAGCTAAAGAAAGCAGAAGCATAATTCTTAATTAAGATTCGATAATTAGAAGCCCCGCTCAATGAGAGCGGGGCTTTTTTGTTTCTGATGATAAGTGCTTTGGGCTATCTGATAACTTGGCTAAAAATATCTTTGATTGGTGTTAAGTCTCATTTTTTCTTTTTACTCGTGCCGAATTGGCCATCAGTTTTCAATCTTTAATATAGATCACATATAATAATACAATATTATTTTATTGTTCTGACAACCTACATTATGACGACATAAAGGAAACCCAATAATGAAGCTGTCTTACCTTAGCCTACTGACTGCCAGCCTTTTAGCCGCTCCCGCTATTGCTTCTAATCACGATATTGGTCAACAGTTCAATCTTGACCCTGCAAAAGCACCAGCACAAAACTTCGATTTATCTAAATGGAAAATTAACTTACCGGAGCTGACGACTGAAGGGTCTAGAAAAGGTAAAACGCTGGAGATTGGTAAAAAGGAACTGTCGAATGTAGACACGCCTTACGTTCACCCTAAATGGTTCTACACGGATGCTGAATCTGGTGCGATGGTGTTTGTGGCTCCGAATACAGCACCAACGACACCAAACAGTAAGAATACGCGCAGTGAGCTAAGAGCGATGCTGGCAGACAGCTACTCGGCGCCGAGCAACAATTTCGCGATTTCAAGCCATGAGAATGCAGAAGAGTTTGGTTCTATCGGTGGTCAAATGACGGCAACACTTTCTGTTGATCAGGTGAGTACCAGCGGTAGCTACAAAAAAACAGGCGCATTCTCGGTAGTGATCGGCCAAATTCATGGTTCAGACAATGAGCCACTGAAAATTGTTTACCGCAAGTTGCCAGAACATGAGCATGGTTCGTTAACGTGGAACTATGAGTTAAACCCGCCGACAGAGATGAAAAACGCGAAGGATGAAAACGGAAAGAAACTTCGTAAAGACATTCGCCATGATGTATTTGGTCAATACAATCTGAAAAAAGGCAGCTCGGACCCTGCTGATGGCATCAAGCTAGGTGAAGTGTTCTCATACGATGTGAATATCAAAGATAACATCATGCACTTAACCTTTACTAAGAATCCAAACTCAGCCGATCCTATTGTGAAGACGTATGATGTTGATTTGGCTAAGGGTAAGTATCAGGGGCATGATATCGACCTTGGTTATGGACAGGACTGGATGTACTTCAAGGCGGGCGCATACAATCAATGCAACACTAAGAAGTCGAGCTCAGCCTGTGAATGGCGTGGTATGGAAGCGGGTGATTACACTCAAGCGAGCTTCTACCAGTTAGTGCTCAACCAATAATATGGCTGAATCAGTCACCATTTGAACAATATTTAACTGATTAATATCTATTTGAAAAAGACCTTCCACATGAAGTAATGCCGTTCACTTAAG
>NZ_JBFROW010000020.1:0-37401 GCF_041471665.1 Vibrio sp. 10N.261.51.F11
ACGCCATGCTCGGCGCACAATAAAAAAGGGAACATACATTGTATGTTCCCTTTATATTCAGACTTTTATTCAAACCCCTTAGTTAAAAGGCTTACTTTTCAAATCGCATATTGTCTAATTTAAAACTCATTTTTCCTTGAGGCTCAAACACTAAAAGGTTAGTGATCATTGTTGGATCAGCCTGATTCCCACCAGCAAAACGGTTGTCTCTCTTTAAAATGTCAGCTATTGGAATACGTACCGTCTTCCATTCATTGATTGCTGATAGCGGCACGGTATAGTCACTTGTTTTCGGCCAGCCACTGTCCATCTTAACCAGTAGTTCAACCCCGCCGGCCATACTCTCAACTTTCAAATCAAAGACCAGTTCACCCGTTTCTTGCCAATGTGTCACATCCGTTACAGGAGAACGAAAATAGATATTTCCTGATCCTTCATTCTTATTCACTTGTAGCACTGTTCCACGATCTGGTTCGCTCACTTCTTGATAGTCAACAATATCCAATGGGTCATAACTTGCATAAGCCAAGCTTGCGTTAAGAGTTTCGGTAAAAATCTCCAACGTTGGTCCATCAGCATAACTATCATCGGTTGCTAAGATCTCTGGAGCTTCGTGCCCTATTACTTGTATTGCATGTTCAGAGCGACTTGCACACCCTTTTCCTTTCCAACGATCAACCTTACAACGGTAAACCTTTACTGAATCAACTAGCATTGTTTTCGGAAACAAACCTTCGTCGATGCCTTTATCATTTGCGTTTGCTGACCACGCTCCACCGACAGCCAAGTTCAATAACAAATGAAACTTTTCATCAAACGGAGCTGCTCCACTCGCATTAATGAGTTCCCCTTCTTCCGCTTCATATTGGCTGTACCAGCCCTCTTGAGTTTGAGTCGCGTAATGAATATTGTCTACATACCAACGAATTTCACCTTCTTCCCACTCAATCGCGTATGTATGGAAGCCCTCAGTAGGGTTCACACCATTTGGCAATGTCGCGGCCTGCCCTTTATAAACATTGTCTGGCCAATTTCGTCCGTAATGTAACGTCCCGTAGACTCGGCTCTCTAGATCATCATTTTTCACTCCCGCCGCATCTGAAAGTGTGTTTAGGTTAACCGCTTCCATAATATCGATTTCGCCAGAAGCTGCCCATGTGCCATATTTATTGTCGGTTGGCAGCATCCAAATTGCGGGCCATGAACCTTGTCCACCAGGTAACTTTGCTCTGATTTCATAACGGCCATATTTGGTGTCACGCTTGTCTTTTGTGCTAAGCCTCGCAGAAGTATAAGGGAGTGTCTTAGTTGCTCCGCCAATCGTACCTTCAGCATTGTCAGGCCCAGTATGACTTTGCTTCAGCGCGACAATGTGTAAAAAGCCATCTTTAACAAATGCGTTATTGGGATCATCCGTGTAGCACTGTTGTTCATTGTTCCCGCCCCCCCAACAGTTCACTTCTAATGACCAATTACGTTTATTTATTTGCTCGCCTTCAAACTGGTCTTCCCATACCAATAGCCAGTCTGGACTTAAAGTAACTGGAGCATGGGATAGCACGATCGGTTTTTCAGTTTGAGCTAAGTCCGGACTTTCGGATACCGGCAGCTCTATCGCCGTGCAGCCAGACATCAAAGCGGCAGAAATAAAAGACGTTAATATCTTTACCTGATTGGTTAGATGTTGCATTACAACTCCTTGTATCACGACTTTCAATGCAGGCGACACGTAATGTCGGCACCCATAAAAGAAAGTCGATTAGTGAATAACTCCGCGAGCATGGATCTAATATGAATATGCCATGCACGACTTTTTCAAAATGAGTATATAAAAGTGCATAGTTCAAAAAAGAGACAACGCTCACTTTAAGAAAGCGCTTTCTTGTTGGGTTTCACATTTTGCTAAAGTTCATTGCGGTTTATATAGATTCCCAAGAATTTTCATAACCCGATTATCTGCGATAACGCCCTAGTAGCCCTTTATTCTCAGACTTCTATTTTATCTAGTTCATAACTAAGATCAGAAAAACAGATTCACTTTCACTACAACAACAAAGAAAGCGCTTGCTTGATATTTAATCGAGTATATGAAAATATTCGTTACCTTACTTTGTATGCTTGACCTTCAAATTTAGCGTTAAGCAGTTCAGAGTTTTTAAATATTAATCATTGGATTACTAGGCTCTTATTGATCACGAAGGTAATATAGCTTAGTTCACTCCTTGTAGAGATAAGGCCACTACCATTGATCACCATTAAAGAAGTATCTGAACTTGCTCAAGTTTCTCAATCAACCGTCTCACGAGCATTAAATGGTCACCCTACGGTAAAGGAAGCCAACCGCGAAAAAGTATTCAAAGCTATTGAGCAACTGGGCTACAAGCCTAATGCGTTTGCACAAGCTCTAGCCTCCAACCGTTCAAATAGCATTGGCATGCTAGTAGGTTCGCTTGATGGGCCTTTCTATGGGCCATTAATGCATACAGCTGAAGATACCGTTCGCCAAAATAATATTCACTTAATCGTTACAAGTGGCCAGGAATCACGAACCAAAGAGCTCGATTCTATCCAGTTTTTGCAATCTAAACTTGTAGATGGCCTCATTGTTCACTCAGACAAGCTCAGTGATGACGAGCTGATCAAAATCGCGAAAGACAGTGAAACAATGATTGTTCTCAACCGTTTTATTCCTGAGATTTCTGATCGCTGTATTTACATTGATAATGAGCTTGGTGGCTACCTTGCAACGAAGCACTTACTTGAAAATGGGCATAAAAAAGTCGCTTGTATCACAGGCCAGTTGAGTAAAGTTGATAGTAGAGATCGCTTTCAAGGATATCGAAATGCCTTGTTAGAGTACGGTGTCGAGTACGACGCAGGGCTGTTTGTAGAGGGGCGTTTTGATCATCAAGGCAACCATGATGCTGCGCGACGCTTGTTAGACCGAGACCCTGAGATCACCGCGATTTTCTGTCAAAATGACAACATCGCGCTTGCTGTGTATGACGTAGCAGCAGAGCGAAACCTCATTATTGGGCGAGACCTTTCGGTCGTAGGCTTCGATAACGATACTCATAGCCAGCATATTCGTCCTCGCTTATCGACGGTCGACTTTCCAGTTCATGAGATGGGAGAAGAAGCTGCAAAAGGTGTTTTATCGTTAATTAATAAACGCGACTACCCATTGAAGCACAAACTAACCCCGACATTGATTGTAAGAGAGTCCGTGGCTAAGCTTTGATTTTTGTATATCAAGCACCCCATTTTTTACACTTAAAAGAAAGGCTCTAAGTATTCACTTAGAGCCTTTTTATTTCACTTTAAATTAGAATTAGAGTAACTGGTGCTTTGACAACACGACAATGACTTTCTCAATAAGACCACTACGAGAAAAGAGCTGTGAAGCCATTTCATGGTTTAGCGTTAACGATGCAAATGCCTCACTTGTTCCGTCTTTAAACTGAACTTCAATACCCTGTGTTGGCTCATCATTGAGTTGGTAAATAAACGGTACCTGACAGTAAGTAAAAGCCAGTTGCCCAGCCTGAACAATAAAGCTCTGCATTTGTCCTTCAATATTTTGGCAGTCAAAAGTCGCCGCTTTTTGTAAGAACTCTTTAGGACTAAGAAGTGAAGGGTTAATTACAATTGTGCCATCAACGACCTCTAGACCTAGCTCTCCAAAACGAGTAATCACTTCTTCCTTAACTTGCCCTGTCATCCCTGGCTGCTGTGCTCCAGAGTGCTTTGGCGTATGAGAATACGGATCCGTCGGAAACGCACCGTAGTTTTCCGGCGTTTTGTTGAAACCAATACCAGCTCTCACTTTGTAATAGTAATCCGCTAATTTAAGAGTTTCCTGGCTATTAGAGTCCATACTCCAAGCATGCTGATAGTTTTCTTGCACAGCTAGCAGCAACTTAGAAACCATATGCCAATAGATACAACCTAAACCTTCATAACCAAACATGGTTCCCGAACGCCCAGTAAAGGCTTTATGGTTGAATACACGCTCATACAAACTAGATACATGACAAAATTCATCATCACTAATTGACGGGTAATCGGCTTTAATTTCATCAATCGCAGCCTGAAGGAAACCTTTGTTTTCAAAGCTTGAATTGAAGTGGTAAGAACCTTTGCTGTCTTGGTTTACTAATCGGTTATCTTTGGCAACAACCATCATGCTTAACAATTTGCTCTGGTCAATGTCTTTAGCGTCTAAACAGTTTTTGTCCATAAAAGAAGCCAGCTCACGGTCAGGGTAAAGCATGAAGCTATTTTGATCAGCACGATACATGTCACTGGCAAACAATTTATCCAACAACTCAACCGCTTGTTTAGATGATAATAGACCCGAGCTCAATACTGCAACTTGCCCTTCTAGCATAGGGTAAAGCTCTTCAACCATTAAGCTCTCACCAGAACAACTCAAGATGTTATACGCATTGTACAAACCGTCTTCACGCAAGTTGTTTGCAATCGTAGAATCTAGGACTTTTAAGCTCGCGCCCATCAATTGAACAATCGCTTCTTTCTCAACTTTCGTTTTCCCTGAGAATCCATTTACTCGGTACACGCGCTCACGATAATTAGCAGCGGATTTAGCCAGCTTAGTCAGCATTGCTTTACGCGTTTGACGAGTGACCGTATCTTGACGAATCTCTGTATTTGCCTCTGAAACGATCTGTGTAACAGAAGACATCCACTCAAACACTTCTTTGGAAATACTGTATGACGATGGTGACTTCTCTAACAGGCGCTGCATAAAGGCAACATAGCGACGCATGTAGTACAAGGTTACCATTGAGAGGCCGTTGCCAACGATAGCGTTGTTTGCATCATTCCATTCTGGACGTTGTGTATTGAGCCAAATACCACCATCAAGCACTAAGTTACTCAATTTCGCCAATAAAGGGACGAGTATCTTCTCCATTAAGTTGACCATATAAACTTCTTGGTCACCCGTCATCAACAAGCGACCGTCACTGCCTAAGCTCTTTACACGTTGCTCTGTCAATTCCTGCAAGTCTTGGTTGAACTCTACGGTATCTTTAGGGTTATCAAAGAGGCCTTGAACTCCACAAAGCTCGTAAGGCACGTTGGCATAACTAAAAATGTCACTCTCTAGTAATTCGATAAGATCGCTTTGCTCAAATTTGTCTGCTAACTCAAGGAATTTTAATAGATAAATGATTTGATGATCGCCCCAGTAACCAATGTTACTCCAAGGATCATCCGCCTCTAACAGCTCCCAATCTACACCATCTTTAGTAATTCGATACGGATTGTAACCATCCACCGTTGAAGCATTAACAAACTTAGAGATGAATGATTTGATGAACCCTGGATAACTAAGAGCCATCGCTTCCCAGTTTTGGAAAATATCACGCCAGTTGCCTTGATAAGAAAGTAAGCGTTCGCCATTTTCATCTTTAAGCTTAATCTCATAGTGGTTCCAAGGGCGACTAGGGTCACCATGACGACGTCCAAAAGTAAGCGGTAGATACTCGTAGCTCAATCGAACTAATTGAGAATCCCCTGTCGCTTTAGCGCGCGAAACTAATTCAGAATGGCTGAAAACATCCCCTAACTGATCAAAAAAGTCTTGATGGCGGCCAGCTACCTGAGAGTTGGCCTTTTCCATAGTTTTAACTACGTCAACCTTTTCTAACATATAGCCGTTTTCAAACACGCCACCACGCATGTTATTGAACAACACATTGGCATAATGGTGAACGCTGGTGTTTTCTTCAGCTGTTATTTGCCACGCATCCGCGCCAGACATTAATGTGATCAATTCATCTTGATTATCTGCAACGCTCTTTTCTAAAGCTAGTGCTAGGTTAGCAGGAACAGAGAGCTCAGATTGAAGCTGACAGATATCGGAATGAGTCTTGTCTATATCAGCGACAATCGACCAAACTTTGGTTTGATGTGCTCGCAGCGTCAGAGACTTATGAACTAAATAGCTCCCTCTAACCCCTTTCGTTAAAGGTTCACTTTTAACCGCTCGACCTTTTCTGAACGCATTAACTTGAGCACTCGTCAATAAAATTTGGCTGCTTTCCGTTTCTAAGCTGAAGACTGTCGTCGCTAGCAAAGATTCAGCAGGGTCGGCTCTATCGCTCAATTTCGCGTACATGCTGAACAGAGCTAATGAACTACCATCAACTTGTTCATTCCACTTGTACGCATCAACTAATGCACTTCTTGTTTGAAGAGCTGATAACGGAGCGCCTGAAGGAAGTATATTTTGTAAGCCATCTAGTGCTTCGACTTTACGCTCAAAGCTCGCGAGGTTGGTCAGTTTTGAACGACGAATAAAGCCGTATTTTTCACTCGTATTCCAGCTGTATTGGAACTGTAGTTGCAAAGTATGGTTTATCTCTTCAAATACAATCTTGTCTCCAATCGTATTTTTATAAAGATTGCGTTCAACATCAAAAATACCATCATGGAATGTATTAAACGGTTCCCAAAGTACAACCTTGTCGCCATGTTCAATACGGAAGATGGATTTTGAGCCGGTGTTTTCCGCATTTTCATGAATATGGTCAACAGACTTGTAAGGAAAAAGCGCATTTTCCGGACGAATGCGTCCAGCTGAAAGGCTGCCTGTTGATGAAATAAATAACCAGTGATCGCTCGACGATACAACGCTAATAAAGAATGGCGTCATTTGGTCAACATTAGAGATTTGGTAGTAACGCTCACCATCTAAATCAACGAACTTGCCATCGACCTCTGGTGTTGAGTTGTAGTCTTGTTTCATATCAAAATTCCAAAAAATTCTTACACTTAAACTTTGAAAGCGCTTTCTTTTGCGTTTCAAAAAGGATTTAAAGTTTACAAATGATGACAACGAGCAAAATGCTCTTCTGCAATTGGAGTCGGTTCTGGTATTGATTGCGTGCAAAGTTTATCGGCTTTCATACAACGGCTTGCGAACGGGCAACCTACGCTACTTGGCTTCCAAGAAGGGATATCGCCTTTTTTCACGTTCATGTCACGCTTGCCCGATTTACCGACTTCTGGCACTGCTGACAACAACAACTGAGAATACGGATGTTGTGGGTTCTGAGTGACGTTGTCGCTATTGCCCCATTCGACCATATGTCCTACATACATCACCGCCGTTTTCTCAGCAAAATAACGCGCTGTCGCAATGTCATGAGTGATGTACATGAACGAAATACCATGCTTATCCTTCAAGTCAGCCATTAGGTTTAAGATTCCTAACCGCACAGACACATCAAGCATAGAGATAGGTTCATCAGCTAGGATAACTTCAGGGCTAACAGCAATTGCGCGTGCAATTGCGACACGCTGTCGTTGTCCACCACTTAGTTCATGGGGGTACTTCTCTGCGGTCTCTTTAACTGGTGTAAGCCCAACCATTTCAAGCAATTCATAAACGAGGTTCGGAATCGCTTCTTTTTCTGCTCGTTTATGGATAAGTAATGGTCGCGCAATATGGTGGTAAATCGTATGTACAGGATTCAACGAGCCAAACGGGTCTTGAAAAATCATTTGCACTTGGCGTGCATATTCAAGCTCACCATATTTTTCAATATAGTCAGACAGAGGCTCACCTTTGAATTCGATATCTCCAGCCGTCTTATCGTAAATTCGGGTAAGAATTCGAGCTCCTGTGCTTTTCCCTGAGCCAGATTCGCCAACAATCGCTAATGCTTCTCCTTTACGAAGATCAAATGAAACATCATTTACGGCTCGCATCATATTGCTTTTGACTGACTGGCCAAGTGGGAAATCTTTTACCAAATTCTTAACTGATAAGATAACTTCGCTTTTATCAACGTTCTTTAAAGTATTCATAATCTTTCGCTCAAACTAGGTGACAAGATACGTGATGCCCAGTCGCAATAGCGCCCAAACGAGGCTCACTTTTAATGCACATTGAAATGCATTCGCCACATCGCTCTTGGAAGTTACATCCTTGAGGTGTATCCAAAAGGTTGACAGGATTCCCAGGGATCCCGTAGAGACGTTCTTTTGGCCCATGAATAGTCGGGAATGAAGAGATAAGCCCTTTTGTATAAGGATGCTTAGGTTCACTAAATACCGTTTTCGCATCACCTAATTCAATAAGGTTACCCGCATACATCACGCCAATTCGATCAGCAATTTCGCCCATGAGGCTTAAGTCGTGACTAATAAACAGAATAGAGAAGCCAAACTTACTCTTAAGCTCATACAGTTCATTCAAGATTTCACGTTCAACCACTACATCAAGTGCCGTTGTTGGCTCGTCCATGATGATCAGTTTAGGTTCCAGCGCCAAAGCAATCGCAATAACAACTCGCTGACGCATACCTCCACTCAGTTGATGGGGAAAGCTCGACATTCTGTCGCCATGAATCCCAACCGTCCCTAACAGCTCGACCGCACGATCGTGAGCCTGTTTATAAGGTATTTTTCTGTGCGCTAGAATAACGTCCGTTAGCTGCTCACCGATGGTAATGACAGGGTTAAGTGAGTTCATTGCGCTTTGAAAAACAATAGAAACGTCATTCCAACGGAAGTCACGTAACTGCTGGTTATTCATCTTTAAAACATCCTGCCCTTTGTAGAGTATTTCACCCTCAGAGATAAGCGCTGGTGCTTTGTGTAGGCGTGATATAGCAAAAGCCAATGTACTTTTACCGCAACCAGACTCACCGGCAATACCGAGCGTTTCACCGGGCGCAATGGAAATACTAACGTCATTAACGGCTCTTGCTACGCCATTAGGAGAAACGTAATCAACACACAGGTTATTAATTTCTAATAGATTGCTCATTATAGGCCTCGGCGTTTATCTGCTTCTTTTTTAAGTTTGTGCCACAGTTTGATGTGTGGGCCCGTACGTAATTTAGGGTTGCTCACTTGGTCAATTGACATGTTAATCAATGCGAGTCCACCACCAGTAATCGCTAACGCCAATGCAGGAACCAGCATTTCCCACCACGCTCCGGTATATAACGATGAAGAGGTCTGTGCCCAATACAGCATAGAGCCCCAACTCACTTCTGTTGCATCACCTAAACCTAAAATACCTAGACCAGCTTCAGAGCCCATTGCGTAGATAACCGTGCCTAGGAACCCGCCAAAAACAATCGAAACTAAGTTTGGTAAGATCTCTACTAAAATAATGCGGATTTTTGATTCACCCATAACTTCTGCAGAAATGATGAATTCTTTGCTTCTAATTGCCATGGTCTGTGCACGAATCACCCTAGCTCCCCAAGGCCAGGAGGTTATTCCTAACAACACGGTAATAACCAGCGAACCGACCTGCCCTAAGAATGCGGCGAGAACAATCAGCAAGGGCAACTGTGGAAACACAAGAAATACGTTAGTAACGAAGTTCAAGCGTTCATCGACTTTTCCACCAAAGTAACCAGATGAAACCCCGACGAGCACTGCTATTGTCATCGCGATTACGCCCGCAGAGATCGCAACAGTAAGCGACTTTCTTGCTCCAAATAGAACCTGGCTATATACATCACGCCCGCTACGAGTAGTGCCCATAATATGCTCAGAACTTGGTGCAATATGTGGACGTGCTACGCGCTTTTCTGGATTATGAGTCGATAATACAGGCGCAAATAACGCCCCAGCTAAGACAATCGTAAGTAAAAAAGTACCTACAATGGCTGGAGGGTTACCGTAGAAAAATGCGTAAGCTTTACCGAGAGTTTTCTTTACGTTTTTCCACGACCATTTTGGCTCACGTACTGGCATATTCGGCTGGTTAGCGGTTTTTTGAGTATCCATTAAATTATCCATCATGCGCCTCAGTTCGAGATTCTAGGGTCAAGCCAGACATATAGGAGGTCGGCAATAAAGTTAGCGGTCAGTACCGCTGTCACCAAGATAAGAAGAATGGCTTGGATAAGTGGGTAATCACGAGCAACTATGCCTTTAAGAAGGATGTTCCCCAAGCCTTGGTAGTTAAAAACCACTTCGGTCATGATTGAGCCTGCGAATGAGAATCCGATTGCCATTGCAATAGCGGTCGCAACAGGAAGGATGGCATTTCGACCAGCATAGCGAGACATAACACGATAACTACTCAAGCCTTTGGCCTCAGCCATCGTTACGTAATCTTCACCCAACACATTGATCATCGCATTACGCATATTGAAGACCCATGTTGCGATCCCAACCAGGACCATAGAGCCCATAGGCAACACAGCGTGTTTAGCCACACTAGAAATAAACTCCCATGTAAAACCTGGCTCTAGCGATGGGTCATAGGTGTATGCCAAAGGTAATAGTTCGAGTTTTAAACCGAAGAAATAGAACAACAGTAACGCGGTCACGATGTACGGGAAGTTACTAATAAATGCCAAAACTGGCGGAACAATTTGTCCAAATAGCCCTTCACGTCGATACGATGCATACGTACCAATACTGACACCAATGATAAGAGCAACAATCAGCGAACCAAGCGCTAGGAACATAGTCCACGGCAGTGCCATAGCAAGGACATCTGAAACACTTACAGGAAACATAAGCACTGAAGGTCCCAGATCAAGAGTGAATACGCTTTTCATATACGCGAAGTATTGTTCGAAAACATTGCCATCAACAAAACCGTACATTTCACGAACAGCATCCATTTGAGCAGGATCCATTCGACCTTGAGCTGCAGCGAAAAGAGCATCAACAGGATCTCCTGGCATTAGGCGAGGCAACATGAAATTAAACGAGATAGCGATTAAGAAAGCGGTAAAATAGAAGCCAAATCGGCGAATTAAAAACGACATAAAAATCTTTTAACCTAGGGGCTACAACCTAAGCTGTAGCCCTCTCAAAAATAACTTACTTAAGGTGTAGATTGTTGAGAATTATTACTCTCTTACCACCGTCGTACCATACTGGCTGTACGTATGGGTCTTTTTCACTTGGCCAACCAACAATATGTTTAGTACTGTATTGGAACCAAGTTGGGTTAGAAAATAGAGGGATAAAGGGAAGGTTTTCAGCCGTAAATTCCTGAAGTTCACTCAACACTTTCTCTTGCTGCTCTGCATCACCAATTTTGCCGAAGCTGTCGATCAATGCGTCGATTTCTGGTGAATTAACACCGTGACCAGCATGCCAAGTTTTTCCGATTCGAGACGTTGAGAAGTACTCTTGGTACGCCAAGATTGGATTTGTCGCGACCATTGACCAGTTAATTGACATGGTATATTTGCTTTCTTTCAAATTGCTGTCATATACCGCCCAATCCACAGTCTTAACGTTTGCTTTCACACCCACTTCTTCAAAGTATTCAGATACCATCTGAACCACTTGGATCCAGTCGGTCCAACCGTTTACAACCTCGATATCAAACTCAACCGTTTCCCCGTTTGCTTTGTCGCGGAATCCATCACCGTTTTTGTCAACTAAGCCCGCTTCATCAAGTAAAGCGTTTGCTCTTTCAACATCGTACTTAGTTAGATAACCATATTTCTTAGATACATTTTTATCAATGTGCGTTTCGTATAGCTCACCGATGCCACCAGCATTGAAGTTTGCGGTCGGATAACCGTAAGCAGCAATATCAACGATGGTTTCACGATCAAGAGCCATAGAAAGTGCTTGTCGTACTCTTAGGTCATCAAATGGCGCTTCTTTGGTATTTACGTAAAGGTGGATAGCATCATTCGCTGGATACCAAAAATGGTTATTTTCTTTATCCATATCGACAAATGTTGACTCAACGTCAGCAATAAAATTTGAACCCCAATCAATCTCACCTTTGATTAAGGCAGGTTGGATCTGAGAGTTGTCATTGTAAGAACGGAAGTTGATGCAATCTAAATAAGGTCTATTTTCTAAATAGTAATTTGGGTTTCGGCACAGCTCCATCTGTTGCGGTTTAATGTATTTAACCGTCGTCATTGGGCCACTACCTACCGGGTTAAGGTTGGTAAACGTTGTCAGCTCTTCAACTTTCGACCAAATATGCTTTGGTACAATATGGTAACGCTCTAAGTTCCAAGCAAATGTAGAATCCGCTTCCGTCAGCTCAAACACGACGGTTCGCGCGTCAATAGATTTGATTTCTTTTAAATTACCTGAAGACCAAATACCTTTCTGGTCAAAAGCTGGTGCCTCTTTAGTCAACATAAAGCTAAAAACAACGTCGTCTGCAGTTAACTTTGAACCATCAGACCACTTCAAATTCTCTCGTAACTTAAGCGTCAATGTTTTCAGGTCAGTTGAATACTCAACCGACTCAGCCAGGCGATAATCAACATCACCTGTCATGTTGTTGAATACGACCAATGGCTCAAACATTACCCCATGCAGCAAGTCTTTAGTTGTATAAGGGTTAAAGTTTTCAACAAAGCCAGTATTGATAATTGGCACCGTTAGTGTGCCACCCTGCTTAACTTCATCTGCTTGTACAGAGGCTCCGAATAAAGCTCCAATGGCGAGCGAAGCAATCAATGTCTTTTTGTGCATCACGTTGTCCTTTTAATGATAATAACCAGAAAGAAAGCGCTTTCTTTTAACTTTAAAAAAGGGGGGTGTTTTCGTATTCACTATCGGCAACTCGCATCAAGAAACCGCTTTCTTTAGGTGGATAATAAGCCGATAGAATGATTCTTCAACTTACATTTCGGTGAAACGAACCATAGATCACAAATTTAGAATAGATTGAGAATAGAAATACACAACAGTGCCATTCGTCACATTAATTGTTCACTAACACGAAAAACAATTTAAAAACAATAAGTTAAAATCCACTAATGGTACCCCCATGGTCTTTCCTAATCGTCGAACCTCTAACCCATCAATGAACTTATGTGCTTTCTTTAAAATAGCCTTTCCGTGGCGATTCTCAACATACATAGACTGTATCTATGTATGATTCTCTCAAAAACAAAAGAAAGCGCTTTCTTGGACGCTAAACCTATGTCAGCATACCAGTCATAAAATGTAAGTTCCCCCTTAGGACAACTATGTTTAACTTTTGGAATGGCAATAAATCAGGTAAAAGACAGCACTATGAGTTGGAGCTAATTCATAGCTTGTTGAATTGGGATCCGAACGAACCTATTGTCGTTCACAGCGATAATACAGACTTTCCAAGAGCTGAGGATGAAGGAAATATATTCCGCAAGAATTATGATGTACTCGTCACGGTGGCGGGAAACCGTAAATTTGCTGATAAGCCTGCAATCAAACTCAACTCTCCAATTTGTAAAGGCTTATTAGGACACCGTATCCTGATAATTAGGGAACAAGATCAACCCACATTCCATAATATCAACAGCAATAAACTGAAATCACTTATCGCTGGAATTCCTGCGACATGGGCTGATGCTGAGCTGTTTAGAGCAAATGGATATCGAGTACTAGAGCAAGGAACGTTACCAGAGATTCTGAAACTTCTCTCAGATAAAAAATGTGATTATGTGTCACTCGGAGCCAATGAAGTTGAAAGCATATACCAAGAACATACCTATTCCCTGGATGGGTTAGTCATAGAAAAAAGTATTATGCTTTATTACCCTCTTCCTCTGGTCTTCTATGTCCACCCAGACAAGGCTCAACTGGCTCAATTACTTGAGGACAAACTGCAAGACTACAAACTCAGTGGTGATTTCGAGCTATTGTTTAACCAACATTTCGGGGACGTAGTGAGATCCATTGGATTAGAACATCGCAAAGCTATTAACCTCGTAAATAAGGAGCTACCGCCAGAGCTAAGATCATTTAAGTCTCAAGTCATCTCGTGATTATAAATAGAGGAGACTTAAAACCATGCACCTAGATTTACAACATTAGGTGCATCCGCTTCATGCTCCTAATGTCGATATCATCAAACCATAGGCAAGATAACTAACGGCTTGCTTTTACATATAGCGGTGGATACTCAAGTCATCAGTTTTTATATCACTAGCAGAGCCACTGACCACGCTTGCCAAGATCTTTCCTGAGCCACATGCCATTGTCCAACCTAATGTCCCATGTCCAGTATTTGTAAATAGGTTCTTGATAGGCGTCGCGCCGATTATAGGCGTACCATCCGGAGTCATCGGTCTTAACCCTGTCCAGTATTCTGCCTTAGAGAAATCCCCCGCCTGTGGGAAAAGATCTTTTATCACCATATCAATCGTGGCTTTACGTTTTTCAGGAATAAGATAATTGAAGCCAGCAAGCTCTGCCGTCCCTGCAATACGAATTCGGTCATCGAAACGAGTCATCGCTACCTTGTAGGTTTCATCCATTACTGTAGAGGTCGGCGACTTATCTGCACTCACGATCGGAAGTGTTAACGAATACCCTTTGACTGGATAAACCGGGATTGATAAATCCACTTGCTTGAGCAGCTCACGAGAGTAGCTTCCCGAAGCTACCACATAAGCGTCCGCTTTGAATTCACCTTGAGTTGTCGTAATGCTCTTTATGGTTTGGTTCTGATGATTCAAACTTACCACTTCAGTATCAAACACGAACCTAACACCAAGTTGCTTGGCCTTCTCAGTCAGCGCTAAACAGAACTGATGACAATCACCGGTTTCATCGTGTGGTAAATACAGGCCGCCCACCAGCTTGTCTTTAACGTCTGCTAAACCAGACTCCACTGACAGACACTGTTCAACATCAAACAGCGAGTGTTCGATTCCACTCTCTGTTAATAGCTTCATATCCTGCTGAATAGCATCGAGTTGCTTCTCGCTTCGGAATACTTGCAAGGTGCCTTTCTGCCTGCCCTCATAAGCCAAATCTTCACTGATTCTTAGATGAGTCAGGCAATCTCGGCTGTAGTTAGCGACTCGTAACATCCGCGATTTATTCTGTGCGTACTTGGCTTCATTACAGTTGGCGAGCATCTTAGTCGCCCAAGACATTAACTCTGGAGAAAGAGAAGGCTTCACTTTAAGTGGCGCATGTTCTTGGGTAAGCCATTTCATCGCTTTCAAAGGGATGCCCGGTGCCGCCCATGGTGATGAATAACCGTAAGAAATTTGCCCGGCATTCGCAAAACTGGTTTCTTTGCCACTGCTATCTTGACGATCAATAACCGTGACCGAGTGACCTTCTTTTGCCAAGTACCATGCGCTGGTCAATCCAATAACACCACTGCCAATTACAATAACTTCCATTATCTTCCCCTAATGCCTGACAAAGCCAAATCTGTCGAACACAGCTGTCAGTCTAAAACTCGTTTCGTTAATAATTTGTAACTTATTCCGCATGTGTTGACTTAACAATAGAGGTGGCATTGACAAAACATCAATTCGACTCGAAAACAAATCCAGCAGTTTGGAAGTGTGATATTGGCGGTATTTGAAAGCTTAGGTAGGAGTCGCTAAGTAAACTGATTAAGCCTAGATATTGTAAGCGTCATGACTCAAGAAAGTGGCGTTCTCGAGTAAGAAATCTAACAAGGTTTCCGCTTGTAGCGTTAGTGCACGGCCTTTCAAAGATTGAACCTTAACCGTCGCCTTCGATAGCATCTCCAACTCGGTCGCAACCACTTCTATCTGCCCTGACTTTATCTCATCGATCACAGTGAGCTTAGGCATAAAGGTGACGCCCAACCCTGCTGAAACGAAGTTAGTCAGTGCCGTGACTGAGTTAGTTTGAAGTTTTGGCTGCAAGGTAAGATGGGAAATTTGTTCAGCCTGCTTTACCAGCCTCCCCATACCGGTCGAGTTATCGATCAAGGCGAGAGAAGCGTCTTGAATATCTTGCATTACCACTGGTGCATCTTTCATCGTAAGGAAGTGCCCCTTCGGAGCAATCAATTCGAGCGGATGACTACGCTCGACGTGTGAATGCAGTTTAGGATGAGGTGCAGACGCATAGGTGATCGCGAAATCTATCTGTTGATCTTCTAACATTTTCACGGCATCCAATGCACCTGCAATTTCAATCGATAAATTGATATCAGGGTATCGAGCCATGAAGGTTTGCATCGGTTTAGAGACCAAGTTAGTAATAAATCCTTCTCCAATCGCGATGCTAACATTACCGCCCTTGAGGTTTTTAAGCTTGGTTAGTCGAGCAAGCACTGCCGCCTCTCCACGAACAATGGAGCGATAGTAGTTCAACAGTTCGTTCCCCGCCTCAGTCAGCAGAGATTGGCGGTTGTTGCGCTCCCATACTTTCATTTCCGCTTGCGCTTCTAACTGTGTCAGCATTCGACTCATCGCGGCAGGGTCAACGTTCATCATCTTAGATGCCTTACGTAACGACCTGTATTTTGATAACGCGTTTAAGTACTCGAGAGCACGGATATTAAAGTGGTGCATTCAACTTCCTTGTAATTCAACTGACACTTAATCAAGCGTCTCACAAATTTGCTGCGAACATATATCCCAATTTATCAAGATCGTAATTGCTCTTACTAACTTGTGCACCGAGTCACTTCAAGACATCACATCAAAGGCTGATATACGTGTTTTAGCTTGCTGTCGATAAAACAAAGGCGACAACTTTCGTCATCGCCTTTGTGGTCATTATCCCGATGTAAACCTCAAGCAGTCAATAACCGGTCACTTCACTACAGACCAACAAAGAAACTGATCACCAATGCGTTGATCAAATCAACAAAGAAACCACATACTAATGGCACCACAATGAATGCTTGTGGGCTTGCGCCATAGCGGTGAGTTACTGCGGTCATGTTCACAATTGCTGTTGCGGTCGAGCCTAGAGTGATACCACCAAAGCCTGAACATATCACCACAGAGTCGTAGTTTCTTCCCATCAAGTAATAAACGACAAACACAGTAAACAGCAGCGAAAGTAAGATCTGGATACTCATGACAACAGAGATATAGCCAAACAGTCCATCGAGGTCCCAGATACGTAACCCCATCAATGCCATGGTTAAGAACATGCCTAAGCAGATATCAGAGATCATCGCTAAGCCTTTTCGGCCTTGAGCGATTTTCTCTTGTGTACGACGCTTCTTAAACAGTGCGCGACCGACGTTTCCGATTAAGATACCAGCGATTAAACAGCTAACGAATAACGGCAGTTTTAGGCCCATCGAGTCGATAACTTCACTCAAGCTGTAACCCAGCATTAGTGTTAAGTTAAGAATCAACCACGCCCACAGAACGCCGTAGTGGCTAAGCTCTGTTTTTGTTTCACTCTCTTGGAATGCACCAACCGTAACCTCTTCTTCATTAGAAGGGCTTACTTTGTGTTTATTGAGCAGGTAGTTCGCAATCGGACCACCAATCACACACGCTGCAATTAAACCAACCGTGTTTGAAGCGACACCAAGTTCGAGCGCGTTAGCAATACCAAACTCTTCCACAAACATTGGCGCCCAAGCTAACGTTGTGCCTACGCCGCCTATCAAGCTAACAGACCCAGATAGCAAGCCTGCTTTCGCATCCATTCCAAAGCCAGAAGCGACTGCCATTCCGACTACGTTTTGCAACACGATAAAAATGGCAGCAAGACACAGTAGGATGAACAACGGTCGCCCGCCTTTAATCAGTGTTTTAATATCCGCTTGGAGCCCGATGCCAGCAAAAAAGTAGAGAAGCAAAAAGTCTCTGACATCTAGGCTAAAAGTGATTTGGATTTCAAAAATATAGTAAAGCGCCGCTACGGTCGCTGCGCAGACAAAGCCACCAATCACAGGCTCTGGCAGTGAATACTTTCTTAATACTTCAGATCGCTCGATCAAACCTTTACCGATAAACAGTAATGAAATCGCGATCGTAAAAGAGAGCATTGGAGAAACTAGGGTTTCTGTCATGAGGTTATGGATTCCTAATAGTTAGATTATTCATAATATTGCGTACTATTAATAATCTAGGTTCACGCCAAAAAATCAAGCGATTATCTATGATAAAAACACCTAATATGGTTAATTCTGCGACGGTATTAATAGAGATTATAACTATAAAGCAATGATTAAAGGAACGGATATTAGGGAGGTATACAGATGAGGTGGGATATAGAGGCTCTAAAACGAGAAAACCCCAGCATTTCTGCTAGGGTTTTGAATAGTGGTGGAAGGATGGGGATTTGAACCCCAGATACGCTATAAACGTATACTCGCTTTCCAGGCGAGCGCCTTAAGCCACTCAGCCATCCTTCCACAAATTGTGTGTTGAGCATGTCACTCAACGAGGCGCTACTTTATTGATTCTGCTTGCTTTGGTCAAGGGGCATTCTCAAAAAAAGTGCCTTTTTCGGTTTGTTCGATTACAAATTAACTCATTAGATCAAAAACAAACCAAATTTCATTCTTTCGCTGCACTTACGCTTGTTGCTTTTCTTAAGCTTGTTGATAGTAGCCAGGAACTCGAAACCATTTACGACACATATCGAGGAAGTAGCCGTAAAGTACGCCCATACCGCACGAGATAACTGCATTACTGGTGACAGCCGTAACGATCTGGTCGCCTGAAGCACCCACTGCCAACAAAATACCCGCATACACTGGAGACTGGAATAACACGTATGCCATCAAATCAGACAAGTTTTTCATCAATGAGCTTTCTGAAAGTTTTGCACCATTGCGTAAGAACCAATCACGAAAAACGCCATAAGGCCAAGCGATAGCAATGTTTACAGGAATAGATAACGTTCGAGAAGCAAGAGATTGCTCAAACGTCATACCAGAAATAAACACTTCTACGATCATGCCAGAAATAAAACAGAAAACGACCATAGCAAATGTATCCGCAGCTGCGTTTCGAATACAAAATGGACCACGAGACTTCATTGACGACAAACCTAAAATATATCACTGCTTAATTAGTGATTTAGTAACATATAAACAAGGCACATTTGCACCTCACCAGATAATGTCGCTATTAAATCACAAGGTTAGTAGTCATACACTCCAAATTAAAAATCAAGTTGTAAATTAACAACCAAAAACCACTTTAAAAGCAGTCACTTTCACCAAAAAATCCAACCAAGGTCAAATATTGGACAGTTCGTCATTTACTTACCGTAATTAAACAACATTTAAGCCATAGGTAGATTTACAGTAATGATATTAATGACATCTTGTGTAGGTGGTGATCCTAAAGCAACCTGCTCTAACGCTTTATCGACTTGTTCAGTAAGTTCCGCGTTGTTCATAGCTTCAACGTGGACACGTAGGCTCTCTAGTGCAAATTGAATCAGTTCTAGGTTGTTGTCTTCTAGCGCCACATACAACGTCACTAACAGCTCTTCAGTGTTATCTTTGTTGCGAAGATCAGGTTTAGGCAGTGACTCGCTTTTACTTTTCGAATCGTGTGGTTTTACGTCTTGGCTTTCGAGCTCATCCGCTTTTACTTCATGGTATTGATAAAGCTTATTTGAATAGCGGAACAAGGCATCATCCAGTTCACGCTCGTCAATCGGCTTAGCAATAATATAATCCACACCTGCCCCCAACATACGCTCACGAGTCTCTTTAAAGACATCAGCCGTACAACCAAACACCAATACCGATGACACATCGCCTATCAAAGCACGAATAGCAGTGGTTGATTCAACGCCATCCATCACAGGCATATGGTTATCCATGAGCACCAAATCAAAGCGCTCAGCAACCACGGCTTGTATCGCAAGTTCACCGTTTTCGACGCTCTTACAGGTAAAGCCTTTACTGCTCATGAAGGCTTCAATGATCACCGTGTTAGTTCGGTTGTCCTCGACGATCAGTACCTTTAAGCCAGAGTAGTCCAACTTCTTATGTGGCAAACTCTCGATTTCTCCTGGCTGACATGGCTGAATCTTCAAGCGAACATCAAAACTCGTGCCTATCCCTTCTTCACTGGTGACGGTAATACTGCCATCCATCAACTGGGCAATTTTCTTCACAATCGCGAGGCCAAGGCCAGTACCGCCAAAACGCCTTGTGGTCGAAGACTCCGCTTGTTCAAACGGTTTAAAAATACGCTTCTGAGCTTCTTTAGAAATACCAATTCCGGTATCACGAACTCGAATGCTCAGATAGGTGTCACTCCCCTCTACAACTTCTTTCAGGTACACCTCAACAAAGCCTCTGGAGGTGAACTTCACCGCGTTGTTCAATAGATTAAACAAAATTTGGCGAAGGCGAGCTTTATCTGAGAAGTACCAACGACCCGAAGTCACCTCAGAGTACACTTTGAATTGAAGCCCTTTCTCGGAAGACAATGTGTAGTAAACACTGTTAATACTGCCGATGATCGAATCAAGCGGGAAACGCGTTTCATCAAGATCCAACCTGCCCTGCTCGATCTTCGAGAAGTCTAAGATCTCGTTGAGTAGAGTCATCATATGATCGCCGGACTCATACAAGCTCTTAAGATGCTTCTCTTGTTCAGAATTTAGAGGCGTTTTTAATAGGATTTGAGCGGTACCCAATACCCCATTCATCGGAGTGCGAATTTCATGTGACAAGGTCGCAAGGAAAGCGGTTTTTGCATTGGTGGATGCCTGAGCTTTAACCTTTTCCGCTTCGAGATAAATGGTCTTTTCGTTGAAGGTTTTAATCAAATGGCCGATTTCGTCATCACTCGAGTAATCCACATCAATGATTTCGCCGGCTTTCGAACTATCAACCTGTGCTGCAATCCTTGTGATTGGACTAATCAAATAACGGTTCAATAAGTAATACCCCGCCATGACACAAAGTAGCAATAGCGGAACAATACCGCCTTCAATGCTCATCACCTGACGAAACACTTCGTCTTCTACTCGTGATTTGGAGTTCACCACATCCACTTGCCAGCCGAAATCACCAAATTGATTGCTACTGATGTAAATGCCTTCAACGAGATTAAAGTTATGCGAAACCAACACTTGGTTAAGCTTATCTCTGAGCGTAATGCCAAGGTTGTATTCTTCGGCGTGGTTCTTGATAAAACCAAGCAGCTCTTCGAGCGAGAGATCCACCGTGGCAACACCGGCAAAAGTACCGTCGTAATAATAAGGGGAAGACGCCGTAATCATTCGAACGTGTGTGTATGGATCGATATACACATCGCTCCAAGAGATCGTGCCTTGTTTTTGGTTGACGACAGAGGTGTACCAATACTCTTCTTGATAAGGGGCATTTTGGGGGTTGTTGTAAGAATATATCTGGTCGATTATTCCATCGTCGGCTTTATTAAAAAAGTAACTGTTGAGAAGCTTTTTAGAATCAAGCGCATAAGGTTCGGGCCAAATACCGGCACTGACAATCGTATCGTCGCTCGCCGCCAACATGGACTTAAAGAGCGGAATAACATCATCACCGTTACGATGCGCTTGAGCAAACCCAACGAGACTGTCTACGAAGCCTCGAGAACTACTGAGTGGCTCTGTAATCAATGCGGATAACAGTTGCGTACGCAAGTCGAGGTTTTGTTGTAATTTGGCGCGCACAGGGGATTCTACGACGTAATACGTCACACTACCGACAATGGCAATAAACATCGCAAGGTATAATCCAAGCGCTACCATGCTTTTTTTCTTTAAAGACGACCGTATCTGCATAATTCTTTTATTGTTTTCTTTTCTGTTAAACCTAGTGTTTATCATCCATGACATCAAGCCTTTTTAGATTGAAGCTTGATTGGCACAAGTTCATTGGTACTATAAGCGCAAATATGTTCCCTTTTACGGTACCTCACTTTGACTTTACAAGATATTCTTGCGCTTCCAGAGTTGGAAGGAAAGCTAATCACAGAACACAAAACAATGGGCTTTGTCACTGCAATGGCAGCGGCACCGAATGTGTTAACCCCGCATGAGTGGCTACCGTTCTTATGGGGTGGCGAAGAAGTCGCACCTTTTACGGATGGTGAACAGCTAGAAAGCTACATTGAAGTTATCATCGAGCTTTGGAATAAAACCCGCCCAGAACTGATTGAAGGGACTTGGGTTTGGCCTGAAGCTTGTCAATTAGACGACGAAGAAGTGGTGAACACTGCCGCTCGTGATTTTTGTGAAGGCTTGCTTCAAGGCTGGCAGATTGCTCGCGACGATTGGGAAACACTAATGCCTGAAGAGAGCGAAGATAACGCACTCGTTGGCGGTGTCCTGCTGTCACTGAGCATGCTTTACGATCCAGAAACGTCAATTGCTACGCTTGCAGAGCAAGGCATCGAAGGCCTAGAGCAGTTCGAAGAGATCTTTAACGCTGTTCCTGTGATGCTTTGCGGACTAACGCAGCGTGGCATTGCACTGGCTGAAGCTCAATAACAGTTAGCTTTATACAAGCCAAAAGGCCTCATTATGAGGCCTTTTTTAGTTTTCAGACGAAATAAAATAGTCGCTTTAGAAGCCTTTCCAATCGAAGTCATCAATTCGCTCATCAGCAATATAAAACAGCTTAGTGCCACTGCTGACCACTTGATCTAACTCTGGGTTGAGTTCAATACCGCTCCCCGTATCAATGGCGATCAGAGTTGCTTGATACTTCTCTTTAAACACTGAGAAAATAGGCGCGACGGTGACAGACTCAGCGTCTTCAGGGAAATACGTTGAATACTGTGTCATGCCTCTTGTTGAGCTCAATAATTCTTGGTGAAGCGCACTGGAACCTGGGTCTACCGCAGCCTTTGCTAGCATCTCAGCACCCACCGCTGGAATACATTCTGAGTTAGGGCAATGCTTGTGTAACAAATCGCTCAGCGCTTCATCTTTAAAGTAAACAAGAAGGTGCGCTTTAGGGTTTCGGTTGGCACAGTAAAGCGCCGCAGATAACGTAATGTCGTCTTCTGGGTTATCAATCAGGATGCAACTTGCAGACTCAATGCCCGTTTTCTCCATCTCTTTGCCATCGGTGTAGCTGTTTACTTTGACGAAATTGATTTCACCGGGTAACGGGTTCTCGATATCTGAACGCGTACATAGCACGATTGGTCGTTTACCCGTTTCTTCGTGTTGTAGCATGCGGATGAGATGAATGGTTCTTTGCTCATTCCACCCCAACATCAAAATGTGGTTGTCCACTCTAACTCTCCTTTTTCCTAGCAAGCCCGCTCGCCAATATTCAACACCTTCTGTCGCCACTTTACCGAGCAACGCGGCAAAAAGGCTCAACCCGCCTGGAATCACAAATAGAATAACGATCCACTGCCCCGCTACCGTGGTCGGTGATAAATCACCATAACCAACCGTAGAAGCCGTCACCACCAAGTAGTAAGCGAATACGGTAACCGAACTGGTTAAATCTGTTTCACCCGCCAAATACAGCATCGACCACGATAAAGCGATGTAGCCAAGAAAAGTGAACAGTAAGTTTTTGCCATTCAAAACAAAGATGTTTGCTTTGATCCAGCGTTTGAGTTGTAACCAGATTATCATTCGAGCCTCTAATCTTTTCCTCTTACTTACATGCTAGAAAAAATACGCGATATCAACAAGATGTATCATCAGAAAAAGATACATGACCACAAGATTGATATTGGCGGCCTATACGCAGATACAAAAAAACCAGCACTATTGGCTGGTTTTTTTATTGGTTAGATAAAAGAACGACTTACGCGTTACCTTTTACCTGCACATTTAACTGCTCTGCAAAATCTAGCATGCGGTTCAATGGAATAAGAGACTTCACGCGTAATTCGTCAGAAACGAAGATTTCGTGTTGCTCACCACCATTCTCAAGCGCGTTTTCAATCGCTTCAAGGCCGTTCATTGCCATCCAAGGACAGTGTGCGCAGCTACGACACGTTGCACCAGCACCCGCTGTCGGCGCTTCAATCAGCTCTTTTTCAGGAACCAATTGCTGCATCTTGAAGAAGATGCCTTTGTCTGTCGCAACAATCATCTGTGGATGAGGCAGCTCTTTTGCTTTCTTGATCAGTTGGCTTGTTGAGCCTACAGCATCAGCCAGTTCAACCACGCTTGCTGGTGATTCTGGGTGAACCAAGATAGCCGCTTCTGGGTATACCGATTTCATTTTCTTCAAAGCATCAGCTGAGAACTCATCATGAACGATACACTCACCTTGCCAAAGCAACATGTCAGCGCCAGTTTGATTTGCGATGTAAGAACCTAGGTGACGGTCTGGCCCCCAAATAATGGGTTTGCCTTCAGCGTCTAGGCTTTCAACGATTTCTAAAGCGATGCTCGACGTAACTACCCAGTCTGCACGAGCTTTAACAGCTGCAGAGGTGTTCGCGTATACAACCACAGTGTGGTCAGGGTGAGCATCACAAAATTCTGTAAATTTGTCAGCTGGGCAGCCAAGATCAAGCGAACATTCAGCTTCAAGTGTTGGCATTAAAATGCGTTTTTCAGGAGTAAGAATCTTTGCAGACTCACCCATGAAACGAACACCAGCGATGATCAAAGTGCTTGCTGAGTGACGGTTACCGAACTTAGCCATCTCTAATGAATCGCCAACGAAACCACCAGTTTCTTCTGCCAGAGCCTGAATTTCAGGATCGGTGTAGTAGTGTGCAATTAGAACTGCATCTTTTTCTTGAAGTAGTTTTTTGATGTTTGCGATGTGGGCCTGTTTCTGAGCGTCGCTCAATGGAACTGGCTTAGGCGGAAACGGGTAAACTGTATCGATTTTATCTAGTATATGACTCATTGCTCTTGCTCTACGCAACTTCTTCCGAGAATCCGAGTATTCTACACAGGACAGCGATTGGGATCAAAAAGGATTGGTTGCAAGCGGTGACTAGCTAATGCTTAAAACGCATAAACAAGGCGATGTGTTGTCATCACTAGCAAGAGAAGTAAACACTAAACGGAAGTGAACAGGTATAAAAAAGAGGCGCCTAAGCACCCCTATTTTGGTTATAAGTGGGTTTTGGCCACTTTAGCCGAAGCACTGTTTGGGTGCTCGGTTACGACTTGTTGGTAATATTTCTTAGCTTGCGTCGCGTTGTTGTTGCGCGCTGCTATGTCACCAAGCTTAACCAGTGCATCTGCTCGCTTGTTTGAGTCTTTGTACGACACAACAGCAGCGAAGCTCTTCACGGCTTCTTTATCTTGCTTCTTAGCGAAATAAAGCTGACCTAACCAGTAATGTGAGTTAGGTGTGAAGGTAGAATCTGGGAAGTCTTTTTGAAACTTTTGGAATGCAGCGATAGCACCCGTGTAGTCTCGTTGCTTTAGAATCATATCTACAGCATTTTGATAAGCAGTTTGCTCATCCACATCAGTACTGAACGTACCAGAAGCGTCTTTAGAGCCTTCGCTCGCCGCCACTGCTACCGTTGCTGTTCCTGCTGCTTTCACCTCGCCTCTTACGCGATCCAGTTCAATGAACAGTTCACGCTGACGCTCTAGCATTTGCTTCATATCGTAGCTGTTTCGTTCCAGCTCACCACGAAGTTCACTGATCTCCAGTGCCATGTCGTCGATTTGCTGTTGCATTTGAAGCTGAACGAGATTGCGATTTTGAAGCAGGCGCTCTAAACGCTCAATATCTGATTCGTTAGATGCTGATCGAGAGGAAGATGATGAATTGGTTGCGGTGCTATTGAGATCGGATACTGGAGCTGGTGCAGCGAACGCGGTGCTCGCTGCACTTGCCAGTAACGAAAGCAAAATGACTCGCTTTGTGTTACTGAACATGAGGCAATTCCTCAATTATATAGTCTACTAAAATTAGTAAACTAGTACTGCGCGACGGTTTTTAGCGTACACATCTTCAGATTGACCTAGAAGAAGTGGCTTCTCTTCACCGTAGCTTACGATAGAGATTTGGTCAGCTTGAACACCTAGAGCTTGTAGGTATTTCGCTACAGCTTGTGCACGACGCTCGCCAAGTGCGATGTTGTACTCAGGAGTACCGCGCTCATCAGCGTGACCTTCGATAGTAACGTTCATGTCAACGTTCTTAACTAGGTATGCTGCGTGAGCTGCTAGCATTTCTTCGTAATCGCCAGCGATAGTAGAGTTATCGAATGCGAAGTAGATTGTTTGAGTTTCACGTAGCGCTTGCTCTTTAAGCTCTTGCTCAGACAGTTGACCGTTAGCGTCAATTGGCGTTACAACAGTTGTGTCTACATTGCCTTCTGAACCTGAAGTTGTTTGGTTGCTTTCAGTACCAGATGTTGCAGATGTTGCTTCATCAGTTGAGCTACATGCCGTTACTGCCATCACTGGTAGTGCAATCATCAAGCCTTTAAGAACTTTGTTAAGTTGCATCTTTTTTTCCTTACGTTATCAAACTTAGTTTCTACAGCGACTAAGAGTGCTATAGATAGTTAAATGCCACAATAGTTAACACTATCAATAGCTAAAAGAATATGTAATTTTCCCTAGAGGAACGGTGACCATGCAGGCGCTCTTACGCGTCCGTTAGTTGCCGGTAATCTAGCTTTAAAACGTCCATCGATAGAAACCATCGATAGTACATTTGTTTTGTTGTAAATAGAGCTATAGATAACCATACCTCCATTCGGTGCAATACTTGGAGACTCATCTAACAATGTTTTTGTTAGTACCTGAACCGCACCGGTTTCCAAATCTTGCTTAGCCAAGTTAAAACCTGAGTTGCTGCGATTCACCATGATCATGAATCGACCATCAGGAGTGATCTGGCCACCTAAGTTTTGGCTACCTTGCCAAGTAATACGAGAAGTCGAATTATTGGACAAATTTACATTATAAATCTGTGGTTTACCACCACGATCCGATGTGAAAATAAGAGACTTGCCATCTGGGTGCCAGAATGGTTCAGTATTATTCGAACGGCCGCGGGTAATTTGAGTCAGCTTACGGCTAGCAAGGTCAAGTGTGTACACCTGAAGGCTGCCCGTTTTCGACAATACCAATGCCAATGTTTTACCATCTGGCGAGAATCTTGGCGCACCATTGTGACGAGGGTATGACGTCACTTTCTCACGTTCACCCGTGTAAATATTCATGATGAATATTTCAGCTTGGCCATTCTGGAAGCTCACATAAGCTAGCTTTTTGCCGTCTGGTGACCATGCTGGAGACATGAGAGGCTGCTTAGAACGAAGTACTAAACGCTCGTTAAAGCCATCGTAGTCAGCAACACGAAGTTGATACGGGTACTTGTCTTTATCGTTCACTACCACGTAAGAGATACGAGTTAAGAACGCGCCTTTCTCACCAGTTAGCTCTTCATACACTAGGTCTGAGATACGGTGTGCGTACTCTCTCAAGCGATTACCAGGAACCGTAGCCTTCTTATTGAATAGAACGTGATCTTTAGAAAGCACTAATTGGCCTTCATCACTCAGCGCACGACTTTGTCCTTTGGTCAGTTGACCACGAACAATGTCGATCAATTGGTAATTCACCACATACTGCCCTTCGGCATTTTTAGTGATACTACCGGTAAGCAATGAGTCAACACCTAGGTTAGTCCAAGCATCAAAGTTAACCTCAGTTTCGCTGTAAGGCGTTTGAGGCATTTTGCTTGTCGCAACTGGGCTGAATTTACCACTGCGCTGTAAGTCAGAAGCGATAACCGCTGATACATCGTGTGGCAATGGCTCTGAGCCTTCCCAACGGAAAGGTACAATAGCTATAGGTCTTGCAGAGTTAATACCGTCTGTAATAACCAGCTCCAGCGCTGCATGTGCAAACTGGCTGCTTGTAGCTATTAAGAAAACAAAACTCAGTAATAGTTTCTTTAACACAAGTTCGTCCTTTTACTCTGGTGATACAGTTAAGTTAATGTCTTTCAGTGAGTTCACAATGTCTGGGTCTTTAGGCAACGGGTAAGATTGTACTTGTGCCACCGCACGCTTGGTTGCTGCACATAAACGGCTATCGCCATCTAAGATACTCAAACTACCCAATATCGCGTTAGAGCCCGTTGGAATCAGCTTAAGGTTCACTCGACATGAGCGTCCTCGATAGCTGTCTTCTAACAACAGGTTCTGTTGAATCAGTTGGGTATAGATAGCCCCGTAACGTTGCGCTTCATCAGTGATAAATTGTTGTCTTGCTGAAGAGTTTTGAGTCGCTTCCGTTTCAAGCCCAGCAAAGATATCGTTCAATGCGGCTTCTTGTTGTTTACGCTCTTTTTCTGCTTTTGCTGCAGCTTCTTTTGCCTTACGGGCTTTCTCTGCTGCGGCTGCCGCTTCTTTCTCTTTCGCTATGCGTTGCTTTTCCGCGAGTTCAGCGGCTTCTTTCTCTTTACGAGCTTTGTCTGCTGCCTCTTTCGCTGCTTTTTCTTTTGCCACGCGTTCTTGTTCAGCTTTTGCGATTGCCGCTTCTTTGGCTTTACGCTCGTTCTCGGCTTTCACTAACGCAGCTTCTTTTAGCTTACGGTCAGCTTCGGCTTTAGCGGCTTTCTTTTGCTCTTGCTGTAAACGCGCTTCTTCAGCTTTGCGTTGTTTCTCTTTCTCAACTCGACGCTTTTCAGCTTCACGAGTTGCTTTAGCTTCTTTCGCTTGCTGTTCTTTTAGCTTGCGAATATTTTCTTCTTCAGCTTTACGATTCTTTTCAAGTCGTTCGCTTTCACGTCTGAGTTTGTCAAGACGCTCTTGCTCTTTCTTGCTTGCCGCTTCTCTTTGTTGACGAATCTGTTGAGCTTGCTGGCGAACCAACTGAGGATCAATCACCACTGCTTGAACCATCTGCCCTGTAGGCTTTGGCTCTGACATCGTGAAATCCGCCCCCCAAATGAGCGCAACGAATAAAATGACGTGCAGCCCAAGAGAAATAAGAAGCGGTGATCTGAAATTATTGGATTTTTTATTATTCGCTTTCATGAATGCTACGGAGCTATTCCCTTATATCCGTTAAAAGGCCAACCTTTGGCACACCTGCACGGCTTAATTCATCAAGTAATAAAACCACTTCAGCGTATGGCGTTGCGGCATCACCACCAACCGCCACTGGAGAGTTTGGCTTCAGAGACAACTCGGCTTTCACACGGACGATAATATCTTCCATTGATAAGCCACGCTGTACTTCTTCGTCATTAACGCTCAAGCCAAGTTCACCGTCTTTGTTCACTTCAACGATGATGAAACTTGCATTGTCGTCACCCAGTAGGTCTTGTGCCGATTTAGCCGTTGAAGCCTGAGGCAATTCAACGTCAACGCCTTGAGTAACAAACGGCGAAGTCACCATAAAAATGATCAGCAAAACAAGCATAACGTCGATGTAAGGTACAACGTTAATCTCTGCTGTCATTTTGCGTTTTTTAGGTTGGTATCCAGCCATCTATTATTCCCTGCCAGCCATCGCTTGACGGTGAAGAATACTGTGAAACTCTTCAGAGAAAGTCGCGTAGTTGTGTTCTAGCTTGCCTACTCGGCTGCTGAAGCGGTTGTACGCCATTACCGCTGGAATCGCAGCGAATAGACCCATTGCTGTTGCGATCAGTGCTTCTGCAATACCAGGAGCAACCATTGCGAGCGTCGCTTGCTTCACTTCACCTAATGCGATGAATGAGTGCATGATGCCCCAAACCGTACCAAATAGGCCGATGTATGGGCTGATAGAGCCAACGGTCGCCAAGAAAGGTAAGTTAGTTTCTAGTTCATCAACCTCACGAGCAACGGCAACGCGCATCGCACGGCCAGTGCCTTCCATAATGAAGTCAGGTGATGTTGCATTCGATTTACGAAGGCGAGCGAACTCAGTAAAGCCTGCGTAGAAAATTTCTTCAGTACCAGAAAGCTCGTCTTTGCGTTTGTTGCTCTCTTGGTACAGTTTTGCAAGATCAACGCCTGACCAAAATTTGTCTTCAAACACTTCTGTTTGTTTAGAAGCTTGAGATAACACTTTACTTCTTTTTATGATCATCGCCCAAGAAACAACAGACATGCCCATAAGAGTCAGCATGACCATCTTAACTAGTAAACTAGCTTCTAAAATTAGGCCTAAGATTGAGATTTCAGCAGTCACTATTCGTTAGCTCCGTGAGAATAAATGTTGGCATTGCTTTGGGTTTCATTTTTTGATTATCGATACATGCTACCTTAACCATTGCTTTACACAATGCCTTGCCATCAGGATTTACGATCTCTTGACAGAAGACCAAGGTAGCTCGCTTCAACTCGTAAATATTTGTAATGACTTGTAAAGAATCATCAAGACGCGCGCCTTGAATAAAATCAATGTCCATATGTCGGACTACAAAACCGATGTTTTGTTCTAACAATACTTGCTGAGAAACGCCAATTGAGCGCAACATCTCAGTTCGAGCGCGTTCGAAAAACTTAAGATAGTTTGAATGGTATACAACGCCACCCGCATCGGTGTCTTCGTAATACACAGTCACTGGCCACGTAAATAGCTTAGATAATCCCTGCAATTTGCTACCACAATCCAAAACGATAAAGATCTCACTATAACCTAACTCCTTATCATTAATAGTATATCGCTGTGAATTTTTTGATTTGAGAGACGAAAAAAAAGGCCATCTGTATAAGATGACCTCTTTTTGGCTAAAAACCCAACAAGTATAAAGGCTCACGTTGTTATGAACCTAAATCCTTTGCCTTTTATAGAAGGCGCAGCGTCGTTAGGTAGAGCAAAATTGTGAGTGAAACATATGGGCTAAACAGTAGCTGCCACATCCAAGCTCTTGGCTTAAATCCGATACCGTAAACCATGCTTGAGCATACTGCCCAAATGAACATTGGCCCGATGATCGCGTTAAAGCCACCGATGCTTGTCGCATACGCTTCAGGATCCCACATCACTAAACCCACATGCATGAAACCCAATACTAGGGCTAAGGCTCTAAGCAGAGTCTTATCCATTGGTTGATGCAGCTTAGCGATTTGCTCTGCGAGATTACTCACTGTCTTTGTCCATCATTTCTGAATGCTCTAGCCATAGAGCATTGATGATGCCGAATGCACATGCTAGAAGTACACCCAAAATCCATGCGAAATACCACATAAAATTTCTCCTAAGTTATTTAACTTCTAGCTTAGTAAGCTGAAACGTCGTTATCTTCGATGTGTTTCTTATCTAGACGACCGAACATTTTGTAGTATGTCCAAGTTGTGTAGCCAAGAATCACAGGAACCATTACCGCCGCAACGACAGTCATAAGACCAAGCGTTAGCTCACTCGCTGTTGAATCCCACATAGTCAAGCTTTGGTTAGGGTTCAGGCTTGATGGCATTACGAATGGGAACATTGCAAAACCAGCCGTTAGAATAACACCAGCGTTCGATAGGCTTGAGAACAAGAATGCGAAACCACCACGCTCAAAGCGAGATGCAATCACAGCAAGCAGTGGCATTGCTACACCAAGGATCGGCGCAGCCCACATTGCTGGATAAGTTTCGAAGTTTGTCATCCAAGCACCCACTTGAAGTGATACTTCTTTGTTTAGTGGGTTTGAGTCAGCAAACGTATCGATAGTGCTCGTAATTACATAGCCTTCGATAGATTGAGCCCAGAAACCACCAATAACGAATAGAGCAATAGCAATTAGGCCAGTGATCTGAGCAACGTTACGAGCACGAGCGTGCAGCGCTTCTGTTGTCTTCATTTGAAGCCATGTTGCACCTTGCATCACGAACAACATCAGAGCCAACACACCACAAAGCAATGCAAATGGGTTAAGCAGAGCGAAGAACGTACCATGGTACTTAGACATCATAAATTCGTTCAGTTCAAATGGAACACCTTGTAGTAGGTTACCAAATGCCACACCGAAAATGATTGGTGGTACTGCGCCACTAAAGCAAAGTGCGTAGTCCCAAGTTTTGCGCCATTTTGGATCTTCGATCTTTGAACGGTAGTCAAGAGCAAGTGGACGTAACCAAAGTGCAGCTAGCGTTACGTACATTGCGAAGTAAAAACCAGAGAAAGACGTCGCGTAAACCAGTGGCCATGCAGCAAACAATGCACCACCCGCAGTGATAAGCCAAACTTGGTTACCATCCCAGTGAGGGGCAATCGTGTTTAGCATAATACGACGTTCAGTGTCGCTCTTACCGATAACAGGTGACAGAGCGGCAACACCCATATCAAAGCCATCAGTTACGGCGAAACCAACCAGTAGAACACCGATCAATACCCACCAAATAAGTCGTAAGCTTTCGTAATCAAACATAATATTCCCTCACTTATACTTCAACTGAACGGCTAACTTTGTCTTCAACAGAGTTATCGTTTTGTTCGAAGTGGTAACGGCCTGTCTTCAAGCTACTTGGACCTTTACGTGCGAATTTCAGCATTAGGTAAACTTCAGCAATCAAGAACACTGTGTAAAGTGCCAGGATAGCGAATAGAGAAGTCCAAAGCTGTTCAATAGTCAGTGCTGATGCAGCAACGTTAACCGGTAGGATTTCACCAACCGCCCATGGTTGACGACCAAACTCAGCAACGAACCAACCTGCTTCAATCGCAATCCAAGGAAGTGGGATTGAGAATAGCGCAGCTTTAAGTACCCATGGTTTCTGTTCGATTTTCTGACGACACGTTTGAACAAACGCAGCACCGAATACAAACAGCATGATGAAGCCACAAGCAACCATCAGACGGAATGACCAGAATAGAGGCCAAACTGTTGGGATAGAATCATCCGCAGCCATTTGGATTTGGTCTTCAGTTGCATCAACAACGTCGTCTGTGTAGCGCTTAAGAAGCAAGCCGTAACCTAGGTCACCTTTCACTTCGTCGAACGCAGCCATGTTTTCTTCAGACTTATCGCCTGCACGTAGCTTTTCAAGCAGCTCGTACGCGTACATACCAGTACGGATACGATCAACGTGGTCATCACGTAGGTCACGTAGGCCCGTTACTTCAGTATCAAGCGAACGCGTTGCGATGATACCCATTACGTAAGGAATTTTAATTGCGTAGTCAGTATTCATTGTCTCTTGGTTCGGAATACCAAAAACAGTAAATGCTGCTGGTGCTTCTTCAGTGTGCCATTCCGCTTCTACAGCAGCGAGCTTCACTTTTTGAACTTCACCAAGCTCGTAACCAGATTCATCACCTAGTACGATTACTGACAAGATCGCCGCCATACCGAAAGACGCTGCAATCGCGAAAGAACGACGAGCAAAGGCAAGGTCACGACCTTTAAGAATGTAGTATGAGCTGATACCAAGGATGAACATTGCACCCGTTGTGTAACCAGACGCTACTGTGTGTACGAATTTAACTTGTGCTACTGGGTTTAGTACAACTTCAGCGAAGCTCACCATTTCCATACGCATAGTTTCAAAGTTAAATTCCGCACCCACTGGGTTTTGCATCCAGCCGTTTGCTACCAAGATCCAAAGCGCAGAGAAGTTAGAGCCAAGTGCTACTAACCAAGTTACCGCTAAGTGCTGACGCTTTGACAGTCTGTCCCAACCGAAGAAGAATAGGCCAACAAAAGTAGACTCTAGGAAGAATGCAACAAGCGCTTCGATAGCTAGCGGAGCACCAAAAATGTCGCCAACATAGTGAGAATAGTAAGACCAGTTAGTACCAAACTGGAACTCCATGGTTAAGCCTGTCGCTACACCAAGAGCAAAGTTAATACCAAACAATTTACCCCAGAACTTGGTCATGTCCTTGTAAATTTGCTTGCCAGTCATTACATAAACTGACTCCATAATGGCGAGTAGAAATGCCATACCTAAAGTCAGTGGAACAAATAGGAAGTGATACATCGCTGTAAATGCAAACTGCAATCGCGACAGATCAACAACATCAATCATGGTAACTCCTTTGTGTCGGCTGAATGACACTTGTGTGATTATTCACCGCAAAAATCCATGTTAAAACAATTTATGTAATTGTTATTACAAGTTGAAATTTGTAGCAAAAACGTACCGTTATAGTTAGATTATTGTTAAGCATGAGCTAATATAGCTAGCGCTAATATTACTGGTAAAATCAGTATGTTTCAAAAGGTTTATGGGAGAACCCTGCGTTGATTTGTATCAAATTTATTCGAGCAAATTAGAGTTATTTTTGTACAATTATGATTAAAATCACACCGATTATGCTTGTCTTAATAACAGCGCATGATATCTGTGACAAATGCTCAGCACCGCCTCAACATCCGAATTACAACTACCTATAAAGTATTAACAAAAAATATGACAACTTATTTCATTTCCTGTTATCTAAATCAAACCTGAAATCAAAGTTTCCATTTTTGAAGCTCCCTTTTCGATCTTTTTATCGACTCGCTCAAAGAGTTGTTATTCAGTAAAAAGCAAAAAACCCAGCGCTTATGCAACTGGGATCTTTAAAAATGAATAATTTAACGATTGGAGGGTTTATCTATTCCAAAGTGTAAATACGCTCTGTCGGTCGCGATTCGACCTCTTGGCGTCCTTTGTAGGTAACCTTGTTGAATCAAGTAAGGTTCTAACACATCTTCAATAGTGTCTCTCTCTTCACCAATCGCGGCAGCCATGTTGTCGATACCTACCGGACCACCACCAAACTTCTCCATAATCGCCAGCAGAAGCTTTCTATCCATGTAGTCGAAACCTTTAGCATCGACATCCAACATGTTTAGCGCTTTGTCAGCAACCTCCGGACAAATATGCCCGTCGCCTTTTACTTCCGCATAATCACGAACACGGCGCAGTAGACGGTTAGCAATACGTGGCGTACCACGAGCTCGGCGAGCAACTTCTAGCGCCCCTTCGGACTCCATAGAAAGACCAAGGCAATCTGCACTGCGCTGAACGATGTTTTGTAGATCTTCAACCTTGTAGTACTCAAGACGCTGAGTAATACCAAAACGGTCACGTAACGGCGATGTCAGTGAGCCAGCACGAGTGGTTGCGCCAATCAAAGTAAAAGGAGGAAGGTCAATCTTGATAGAGCGTGCCGCTGGGCCTTCACCAATCATGATATCTAATTGGTAGTCTTCCATTGCAGGGTACAACACCTCTTCAACCACAGGGCTTAAACGGTGAATCTCATCAATGAACAGGACATCATTTTCTTCGAGATTGGTCAGTAACGCCGCTAGGTCGCCTGCTTTTTCTAGAACAGGGCCTGAAGTCGTACGAATGTTGACATCCATCTCATTGGCAACAATGTTCGCCAACGTGGTTTTACCCAAGCCTGGAGGGCCAAATATCAACAGATGGTCGAGCGCCTCGTTACGCAGTTGTGCCGCTTTGATGAAAATCTCCATCTGGCCACGAACGTGATCCTGACCTTGATAGTCAGCCAGTGCTTTAGGGCGTATTGCACGATCAATGACATCTTCATCTTTGAATACTGGGTTATCCGGTGCAATAAGGCGATCGGCTTCAATCATAAATTCTGCTATTCCTAACTATGCTCTTGTTGACTCTGCGCTTCTTGACTCTGTGTAAAGGCAAAGTGAATGAGTCTATTTTGTCGAACAAGTATATTGGGTATTAAACCATCGATTTCAGAGCTTCGCGAATCAACTGTTCGCTGGTCATGCCATCTTTAGCCACTTGAGAAACCACCTTGGAAGCTTGAGTCGGCTTGTAGCCTAATGCAAGTAGCGCACTTACCGCTTCTTCTTCCGCGTCGTGAACGGTTGGCATAGAATCAATCGGAGCTGCATCTGTCGCTGGAGTAAACAAGTCACCCGCGCCCCACCCTTTCAGGCGGTCTTTCATTTCAACAACCAGACGTTCAGCGGTTTTCTTACCCACACCCGGAAGTTTAACCAGCGTCGAGATGTCTTCACGTTCAACACTTTGAACAAACTGGCTAGCCGTCATGCCTGAAAGAATGCCAAGGCCTAGCTTAGGGCCCACACCGTTCGCTTTGATCACTTCACGGAACAGCGCACGCTCTTTAACCGTGTTAAAACCATAAAGTAGCTGCGCATCTTCACGTACAACAAAGTGCGTGTAGATGATTGCCTCTTCGCCCACGTTTGGTAATTCGTAAAAACAGCTCATTGGCATTTGAACTTCATAGCCAACGCCACTCACTTCGATTAGTAATTCTGGTGGCTGTTTTTCTATTAATGTACCGCGTAGACGTCCGATCACAATTCACTCTCTTGATGGAATATAATTTGAGGGACAGAATATAAAAGAACTGGATGCTTATCCAGTTCTTTGTGTTTATTAGGATGATTTATTTAAGCTTGCTTAGCTTGGGAAACCACGCTGTTTAAGCTTTCGACCAGTTCTTTTACTGAGGTGACATGCCCGGTCAGTTCAGAACCATAATTAGCGACTAAACTTGACACGGATTTGGTTTCTGCAACGCTCTGCGCCACTTCTGAACTGGCGAGATCGAGTTCTTTCAATGAGCTCATCTGCATCGCCATAATATTGGTGAGCTGATTAACATCGGTCGAGATGGTTTGCACCTCAGAGATAATGCCGTTCATTTCATTGGCCGTAGTTTCAATGATGGCTCTGCCATGTTCCACTTCTTCTTTACTTCGGTCTAATAAGGTTCGAATTTCTATCGCGGAATGGCTGCTTTTCGCCGATAGCTCTCTCACTTGGTCTGCAACTACCGCAAAACCTCGTCCTTGCTCACCGGCACGAGCCGCTTCTATAGCTGCATTGAGTGCTAATAGGTTGGTTTGCTCGGCAACCGAGGTAATCAAATCAGCGACTTTCATGATTTCTTGATTACTTTGAATGATCTGGCTGATTGCACTGGTTGAGGCTTCTAGTGATTCTGAGCTCTTTTGCGCTTTCATTCCGACCGCTTCGCTGCGCTCTTTTAGCTCACCCACAAATGAATTAGATTCTTCGATGCATTGAGTCATTTGATGCAGTTGTTGGCTCATCTGTTCTGCTGCACTCGCCTGAGATTCGCAATTGATGTTCAACACTTCAACTTGAGCATGCAGGTCTTGAGACTGCTGATCTAAATGGACAGATACGCCCTGTAAGCTTTCAGAGTTTGAGTTAGCTTGGTCTAGGACAATAGAAAGTCGACCTTCACTTTGCGTCGCTTGATTGGCAATCTGTTGGCTTTCCGAGATCGCATCTTCTGCCATTTCAATCGCCACCTCTTTTTGCTTAGCGGTAAACGCTTGAGCAATGCAAATCACCACCAGCGGCATGATCACACCAGACCATGTTTCAACCACCACCGCTTCCGGAGTAAGTACTAACTGCGGAAATTCAAAGCCATCAAGATGAGCTGAAGTCATCACCAAAGAAACGCCAATCACTAACCCACTCCATACAAGGGCGACAATTCGAGTTCCCGACAAGAAAAAAGCGACCACTAACAAAGGCACCCAATAAGCCTGTGTTGACGCCACCACACCACCGCTTTGGTAGATGATGTTCAACGCGTGTACTGCCATCCCGACAAAACCAAAGCTAAGTGCAAGGCTGGGTTTACTGGTAACACGCAACAGCAGTGCGGAGATCAGTTCAAACACGATAAGGAATACAGATGTGGTGATCAGAAGTTGCTCTTCGTGCTTTGTCCATTTAATTAAGCTGTAGACACCCACAAAGAAGGCGATAAAGGTAAAGAGTAATAAGATATCGGCTTGTCTGACTTGGTTGTTACTCCACCCATTACTTTTGGGTAGAAACAACGCGCGCCACAGCTTGATAGGGTTCATCAGTGATCATCCTTGATTAACTTGTTGAACGAAGCCGCTAC
>NZ_JBFROW010000021.1:0-51936 GCF_041471665.1 Vibrio sp. 10N.261.51.F11
CCATGCTCGGCGCACAAAAAATAGCGCTCATGTATGACATAAGCGCTATTAAATAACTGGAGGCTCAACACATCTCTTAAAGAGGTATGTTGGGAAACCTAGATTTTAAATGAACCGACATAACGATCGAGAACTTGTGACAACTCTGCCAACTGCTGGCTTGATTGCTCTAATTTCTCACTTGCGCTCAAACCGTTTTTGACTGAGCTATTAACCGTATCCATGTTCATATTAATTTCATTCGCTACCGCTGACTGCTGCTCCGTTGCCGTTGCGACTTGCGTATTAATATCAAGAATAGCCAAAACTTGCGTGGAAATTTTTTCCAAAGCTTGGCGAGCCATTTCAGTTTCAGTCGTACCCTCTTCAATTAAGTTCTTGCTATTACTCATCGAGCTAACAGCATTCTTAGCTTCGGTTTGAAGTTGGTTGATCATAGTGTCAATTTCATCGGTCGACTGTGCTGTTTTTGTCGCAAGGTTACGAACTTCGTCAGCAACAACCGCAAAGCCTCGACCTGCTTCACCAGCACGGGCAGCTTCAATTGCAGCATTAAGTGCCAGTAAGTTCGTTTGCTCAGAGATACCTCGAATAACGTCAAGAATAGTACCGATCGACTGAGTATTATCAGCAAGGCTCACAATGATGTCAGAAGCACTATTCATTTCGGCTTCAAGGTTCGAAATTGAAGTCGTGGTCTTCTCAATCGTCTTATGACCTTCTTGAGTTTCACTCGCTGCCATGTTTGCCGCACTTGCAGCACCAGCTGCGCTAGATGCAATTTCATTAACCGTGGCAATCATTTCATTCATAGACGTCACGACCAACATGGTTTGTTCGTTCTGTTCTTGCCCTCTTTGCAATGCTTGCTGCGACTGTTCACGAAGCCCAATAGCGGTCTTATTTAATTCGACACCCGTATTCACTGTTTGCGTAATTATCTCGTGCACCTTGCCAACGAACACATTGAAAGCCGATGAGATTTGAGCAACTTCGTCATTCCCTTTGATTGGCAAGCGTACTGATAGATCACCATCGCCTTCAGAAATATCATGCAATGTATTTTTCAATACCAAGAGAGGTTGCATCAGTTTGCTAAGAAGAAGTGATAGAACAACGAGACAAACAACAAAAATGAAAACCATTGAAGCGAGCTGGTAGCTAATAATACCGTTCGTTGCTTGGCTAACCTCTGTGATAGGAATGCCGATATCAAAGGTGCCGTACAGCTCACCGTTGACGTAGATAGGTGCCATGATGTCAAACACCCATACTTTTTGAACATCAGCGTACCATTTTGAATACTGTTGTACGCCTTGGGTTGCACCTTTAACTGTATAGCTATCTTCGTAAACCTTATTAAGTTTATTTTTATCGCTGTGAGCAATAGCACTTACGTTACTATCAATAACAATGGCATAAGTGACATCAGATCGCTGTTTCAGCTCACCCACCAGCTTTTGTAAATCTTTAACTGGATTATCCGAATTCTCTAAGATATACCCAGCATTTCCAGCCAAGAATTCAGCTTGAACTTGAGATTTGTTCAATATTATTTCATCGATTTTTTCGCTTGAAATGAAATAGGTTGACGCCATACTCGCAGCGACTGCAATGCCAAACATAATAAAAACGGCAAATAGGATTGTTTTCTTCATTTAGGTTGTCTCGACGCAAGTTTGTTAAAAATTCTCTGAAGGTTTCAATAACTGAAACCAAAGCTCGCACGTTCTGTCTCGTGTTAGAGCTCCCACTAATCCTTTATCTGTCAAAATCTCGATAACTTTAGCTAAATTATATGAGAAGCGTATGTTAGTCACACTTACATAACATATGGCGTATATATCGCGGAGTTTACACTGGGAAATCCGATCAACAACTAATGAAGTCGCTTAGACAAACACGTGTGAATACACAGCAATAGGCCAGAGACACTGCTATCGAATAAATAAAAAAGCGCGTTACTGCCGGTGGCAATAACGCGCTTCTTGAATCGATATTTTACGATATCGTTTTAAGCTATTCCGTTTAAGTTATATCGTTTTAATTAATCACTTTCACATAAGGAAGCACTCGGAATCCATCGCGTACTTTTTGGCTTGGAATGTAATGGCGGAAAGCCAAGTTAAACACACCAGAATCGTTCTCTGTTTTGATGTTGTTCACCGCATCTTCGCCACAACCAAAGCTTACAGTGTAAGTACCGTCTGCATTTTTCTCAGCCGTGTTTGAGCTTACGTTCGCCACTTCACCAAACATGAAACCTTGCTTGTTGTATACCGTTACCGACCAAAACGCTTGGTTCTTAGGATCATCAAAGGTTGCTTGATGACAAGTGTCTGCCGGGAAGTTGCCAGAGACTTCGTAGATATTGTCATCTAACTGCGCGCCACCCCAACCGATAGCCGCACCCACCGCGTACTTCTCTTTGGTAAACATCTCTTTTGAAGCATCTTCAGGGCTGGTAAACATACCAAACGTCGCCTGAGCACCATCGCGTTTCAGTAGTTTTGGCATTTCCATCTTAAGGTTTTTCTCTACCTCATCGAATGATTTCTCATCCACTTGCATTGCCATGAATTCGCCATCTGCTTTTGCATCTATGCTCATCTGATCTTGGATTTTATGAACTTCATCTTTGGTGAACGTCGCATCGGTACGAACGATGACATAAACGTGGTCACCACTGTGTGTAGAAAGATCAAACGTACCAGAACCGTATTGCATTGGCTGAATGCGGTGGTCTTCTGTAATCACCTCCATCGACATGTATTTACCTTCAGGAATCTCAGGTAGCGTAATCGTCGCGCCTTGCGAAACGTTAATCACAGCCATTGAGTAGTATGTGTCTCGGTTCATTCGAACCACAGGCTGTTTATCAGTTGGCGTTAGCTCGCGTTTGTGTAGGAATTTATTAACGCCAACAAGCTCTTGGTTTTTCAAATATTGGCGTGACGTTTCGTACACCGCGTAATTGTCGACGGTAGTCACTTCACCATCGGCATTGAAGAACTCTGTCAGAGTTGAAACTTCTTCAGCTGCGTAAGAAGAAAGAGAAACTGCGCTTAAACCTAAAACTACTAATGCTAATTTTTTCATTGTTGACCTCTAATAAAATCGATAACGCTAAATCAATACATAGTCCATTTGTTTTTGTTCGAACAGTTAGTTCGTTAACCGCTCAACTTGTGAACAATGTTATCAAGGCAGCATAAATTCACAAATGACATCGCCGTATAAGAGATATGCAGCGAAGTAATGTTACTTATCAACCTTTATTCTTGATTAAAATACAAACAATACAGTAGCCTATTTATAGACCATGCAATTCAGTATTTCCAAGGTGAGTCGTTAACAAAGATATGTTGATCGCGTATGTCGAAATTATTTTCGACTACCCTTAGCAAAGGTGATTTAAATAATTGCTTTAACTAACAATATTTATCTTTTCGCCATCTGGTGACCTGAATCTCACTTGATTAATTAGTCAATAGGTAAGCAAATGAACCCAACTTTAGACTCTATAAACCAACTAAAGCAGCAGATGGAATCCTCTGTAATTGGCCAACAACATATGGTTGACACATTACTGGTTGCACTACTTACAAATGGTAATGTTCTGCTTGAAGGATTACCCGGAACAGCAAAGACTCGTTCTATCAAATCATTAGCTTCTGCCCTACAAGTTGACCTTGGTCGTGTTCAATTCACTCCAGATTTGTTGCCTTCGGACGTAACAGGCACAGAGGTGTATCAAGATGTAGACGGCAAACCGACGCTTACCTTCCAACCGGGCCCCGTTTTCAACAATCTATTACTGGCCGATGAAATCAACCGCTCCCCAGCAAAGGTACAAGCTGCATTGTTGGAAGCAATGGAAGAGCGTCAAATCACTGTAGCTGGTAAGACTTACCAACTTCCTGATCTATTCATGGTTTTAGCGACACAAAACCCGGTTGAACAAGAAGGTACTTATCCGCTGCCAGAAGCGCAAATGGACAGATTTATCATGAAAATAAATCTCGATTATCCAGATGCGGATGCCGAAGAGCAGATCATTAAGATGGTTCGCAGTGAGGAAAAACCAAGCACTGAGAAGCCCGCCCCCATTGATCCGCAGTGTATTTTTGATGCTCGCGATCAACTGCGCGACATACATTGTAGCGACGCGGTTCTTAAATACATTGTCGCGATAGTGGTGGCAACAAGACAACCAGAGTTGTACCCAGAGTCACCCCTTTCACAATGGATTGGTGTTGGTTCAAGCCCGCGTGCAACCATCGCGTTAGACAAGTGTTCACGAGCGATGGCATGGCTAAACGGTAAGGACTTTGTCGACCCTGATGATGTTCGTAACGTGGTTCATGGGGTTCTGCGCCACCGCCTGATTCTATCGTACGATGCATTGGCTGAAGGCGTCAGTTCAGACAGAGTCATCGATGAGATTTTGTCTCAAGTTGCAGTAGCGTAACGCGAGAGGTCACCATGGAGACGAAACCAACACTTGATCCCGATATCTATACCGATCTAAAGGCATTGCGATTGTTGAAATACAAGGCGCATGGCTTTGACTTTCTACCTAATCAGCCAATCAACAGTGCGTTAACAGGTCGCCATGTTTCGAAGCTACGTGGGCGAGGATTGAACTTTGAAGAGATGCGTCACTATCAGATTGGTGACGATATTCGCACCATGGATTGGAAAGTGACGAATAGAACGGGCAAGCCACACGTCAAAATATTCTCTGAAGAGCGCGAGCGTAACGTTTATGTCATGGTCGATCAGCGCACGAGCATGTTCTTTGGCAGTACAGGTCGAATGAAATCTGTAGTTGCTGCAGAAATCGCAGCTTTGATTGCCTGGAAAGTCATAGACAGTACCGATCGTGTGGGCGCCATTATTTACAACGACAGCACTGCTCTGCCTATTTCACCGCAACGCAGCGCAAATCACGTACTCAAAATACTCAATGAGATTGCGAGTAAGAATCAGCAGCTCAAAGCGGGAAAGGCTCAAGACACCCAATCCAATTCCTTCGCTAAATTGTTTCATCAAGCGCAGAGGTTGGTTAAGCATGATGGGTTAGTGATCTTGATTACCGATGGCTACGGCTATAACGAGCGTAGCGAAGAGCAAATCAAGGCGCTCTGTCAGCACAACGATGTGGTGTTGTGTCATGTTACCGACCCTCTTGAGCATGATTTAGCCACGCTTAATAAGATGGTGCTCAGTGACGGGCAATTGCAATTATCCGTATCAGGCCAAGAAGCACAGTTACGCGATGCATTTGCCAAAGACGTGGTTCAAGCCATTGATAATTTCACGGCAGTGGCGAAGAAATATCGAATCCCTGTATTGCCTTTCAACACCGTCGATCCAACCGATGTTCAGCTTAGAAAAGCACTCGGCGCGAGTTAAATAACTGAGAATGCAGACTATGACGACTAACACTGGGCTTGAGCCTTTACAGCCAGAAAATGTGAATCCATTAATGGCCTCTTTGTCTGAGCCTTCTTTGCCAGAAAGTATCTCGTGGCTACCGAATGCTCCAGGCTGGTACTGGCTACTCTTGTTGCTGTTTTGTTTCGCTTTATATCGTGTCTATTTAGTTATTCAAAAGTACCTAGCAAACACATACCGACGCGCTGCTTTAGTAGAACTCGAGCAGCTCTCTTTAGAGGCTCAATCTGGTGAGTTTTCATCATTTCAAAAGCTACCACAACTGCTACGAAGAACCGCATTGTACGCCTTTCCTCGCGCAGAGGTCGCACCTATAACCGGTACAGATTGGGAAAAATGGTTAGACGACCATTGCACCAAGCGTCAATTTTCAACCGAGTTCTCTACATCAGAACTCTCAGGCGTACTTGCTCAGCTCGCCTACTCTTCAGCAGCGACATTAACGGGAGAAAAACGAAACGCCATCATGGAGAACGTTGCACTTTGGATAAAACATCACGAGGTGTCACATGATTGAATTTGAATACCCGATAGCGTTTACATTACTTTGTTTACCGTTTGCCGTGTATTGGTTATTGCCAGTTTACAAAGAGTCAAAAAGCGCGATTCAAGTGCCCTTTTTTGATCGCCTGATTGCCGTGTCTTCACAAGAGCCCTCTGAAACCGCGGTCAAGATGAGCCGTCGCAAAGTGCAATGGCTATTAGTCATTATCAGCTATCTCGCTTTAGTCGTCGCGATTGCTAAACCGATGTGGGTGGGAGAACCAATAGAACAAAAGAAATCCGCTCGTGAAATTATGGTCGCACTTGATCTGTCAGGTTCGATGTCAGAAGAGGATTTTGCCGATAAACAGGGCAACAAACACGACCGTTTAACGATTGCAAAGCAGGTATTGCGTGAGTTCGCGGCCCAGCGAGAACATGACCGCTTAGGGTTAATCTTGTTTGCCGACTCTGCTTATGTTCAAGCGCCATTTACTGAGGATATTAACGTATGGCAATCGCTGCTCGAAGACGTTGAACTTGGCTATGCCGGATTTCAAACCGCTTTTGGTGATGCGATTGGCTTATCAATTGCCGTATTCGAACAAGAGCAGAGCCGTCAAAGAGTGATGATTCTGCTTACCGATGGTGATGACACCCGCTCGAAAATGCCTCCTGTCAAAGCCGCGGAAATCGCCGCCAAATATGGCGTGAAGATTTACACCATTGCAATTGGTGACCCGAGTACCAAAGGTCGCTACAAGATGGATCTTCCCACTTTAGAGAAGGTATCAGCCGCAACTGGCGGGCAGATGTTTCATGCCATGGACCGAAAGCAACTCGAACAAGCTTACGCAACGATCGACGAACTAGAACAGCAAGAGTTCGAACTTTTATCTCATCGTCCGAAACACAGCTTGCACCACTATGCATTTGGCGTATGTCTGGTGAGCAACCTACTCGCCGCCTTAATCGTATTTGGTGCAAATCTGCGTCGTAAAAAAGAAATAAAACGCGTTATTCGCCGTAGAGAGGAGCTAACCAATGACTGATTTCAATACATTGTTTGGTGGCGATATCACCCAGTTTCATTTCATACGCCCATTATGGTTGTTAGCACTGGTCCCGTTCGTGTTGTTTTATCGCGCACTCGTTCAACAAGACGATTTGGTCGCACAGTGGCAGCCTGTGATGTCTAAAAACATGGTGGAACATCTGTCTCTCAACCAAAATCGAGCGCGTATGGTTTCTCCTAATCGATTGTTTTTGGTGTTTGCGGTTCTCGCCACGCTCATTATGGCGGGTCCAACGTGGCAGCAACAACCTTCACCATTTTTTGAAGACAATTCCGAGCTGGTGATCGCCTTGGATGTCTCTGATTCAATGAATAAAACCGATATTCAGCCGTCACGATTAGAGCGTGCTAAACAGAAGATCAATCAGCTTGTTGAACTGCGCGGCGACGCAAAAACTGGTTTAGTCATATACGGCGGCAGTGCGCATGTCGCTATGCCTGTCACCAAAGACAAAGAGTTAACGCGATACTTCCTCGATGTATTGGATGGAAGCTTGTTGCCAGATAACGAGAGCAAACCGGCTTCAGTGTTAAAGCCAACACTCGAGCTAATCTCACAAGCAAAAGCACCATCAACGGTTTTGATACTGACTGACAAGACCAATGACCAAGCGATAGAAGAATTCACTAAAGCGTTTGAACAACAGCAACACCAAGTGATCGTTTGGGCGATGGGCGAAAACCCACAAAGTGGCGGAAATGGCACGGCAGGTTTAACAGAAACTCAACTCGCTTCACTGTCACAACTGGCGCAAGCAGGTCATGGAAACATGGTTTCATTCACTCACGACGCTAGCGATGTAGAAGCGGTTTATCAAGGCATTCAAAACAACCTGTTTGCGGTCAGCGATAACGCCCTACCTTGGTTAGACGCGGGCTATTGGTTGCTGTTCTTGTTGCTGCCAATTCAATTGATGTGGTTTAGAAAAGGGTGGACGCTACAGTGGTAAATAATAAACAGGTAGTGAATCATAAGTTCGGTAATCTAACGAAGCCAACCTCTTCGACTCCGAACCAATCCAGTCGTTTAGCTTGGTTATCCAAACTTAAGCCAATGCACTTGTTGCTTGTGCTTATTGCAGGAAATCTGATTTGGGGAATAGCCGATAAGCACTCATTTTTTGATTTTTGGCTATCCAACGATCAACACGCTTATGTCGAGTTCAAACAAGGCAACTACGCGCAAAGTGCCGCTCTGTTCGATGATCCAACATGGAAAGCCTACAGTCGTTATTTATCTGGTGATTTCCTTGGCGCGATTGACCAATTAAGCACACAAGTAAGTAAACAAGGTGGCAAATCGGCAGCGCTGACTGATTTCGCTAAATTTATCGTCGCGAACAGCTACGCTCATACAGCCCAATTTGATAAAGCCACGGCGCTTTACAACAAACTATTGAACAACGAAAAGTATTTAGAACAAGCGACCAACAACCTAGCCGTTGTGGAAGCGGCGATAGAGAAGATCAAGAACACACCACCGACAAAACAAGATTCAGAAAAAGTCATTGATGATAGGAAATTGGTCGACGACGAACCAAAAGAAGGGAGTCAGAAGGAGCTGGTGATCTCTGACCAAGTCTGGCTAAAACAGGTCAGACAAAATCCATCTAAGTTTCTAAGACAAAAATTTCAGCAGGAATACAGCAATGAACAAAACTAAATCGACAGTCCGAGCATTCGACCTTCTGAAATATTGGTTTGCTGTCTTATCAGCGATGATGCTTTTAATTTCAATGCCTGCCAATGCTATTAATCTAGACCAGCTCGTCAGTGACGGTGAGTTGAAGCTGAATGTTGAAATTAAAGCTCAAGATGTCGCAGTGAAACAGCAAGTCGCACTCGACGTTGAAGTATTGAGTACCCGCCCCTTTCAAGAAGAGTTGGTATTACCTTACTTAGATATACCCAACACAGTCGTAAAGAAAGATGAGCAGAAAGTTGCTCGTTCAGCACGCACAATTGAAGGCATTAAGTGGTTTACACAAAAAGCACGTTACTACTTATACCCAATGCAAGCTGGCGAGTTTACCGTCCCTGAATTGAAGATTCCCGTTAGTGTAGAGCTGACCAGCGAAACAGTTGTTGAGGGCGTGATTCAATCGCAACCCATTAACTTTACATCCAAAATGCCCATAAGCAACATTGATGCAGACGCGTTGATTGTTAGCCCAAATGCTGAGCTTTCAATATCAACTGATCGTCCGTTAACCGACGAATTCGAAGTTGGCCACGCTGTCACTGCAACGTATACATTGAGCGTGGCAAACTCACACATGATGTTGCTACCGGAGATCAGCATCCCGGACATATCTGGCGTTGAGTTGTATCGCAAACCAGCAGTCAAAGAAAACGTGTTTAATCGCCTGAATAAAAGCAATACCGCGACACTCAAACAACAGGTAACGTTAATTCTTCAAGAACAAGGGAAAATCGTCTTACCAAAACAGACCATGACATGGTGGAACACCAAGACCAAACAGCTGCAATCGTTGACTGTAGAGCAGCAAACGCTTCAAGTCGGTGACGCAAAGTTATTAGACTCACTAAGCAACACTTTAGGATCGAACGACGGGGTTCAAACCTTATCGAATTGGCTAAGCCAATATTGGTATTACTTGGTCATTGCGGGAATATTCCTCGCTGCGATTGCTCGCCTAATCGGAAAGCATTTTATTGATTTAAAGCGTTATTTTGTCGCACGCCAGCAATTGAATACCAAAAAGTTGAATATTCAATTCTGTCGACACGTTGAAGAAAAGCAGTACAGCAAAGCGGTGCAAACTATCTATGAAATTACGGGGCGAACAACCTTGTCGAAAGGCACGCTTCAACTGCCTCTAGATTCTGAATCAAACGACATATGGAAGAAGTTATTGAAGCTTGGCTACGCAAAAAATACTGAAGGCTCGGTTTCAGCTTCCCTCTCAGTTTCGCTAGCAGAAGCAAAAACACTGTTAAAAGCCATCAATGACTCACCCAAAACCCGAAGAACACCTTTTAGGTTTAATTGGAATCTGAACTAAGCGGTGAACTTAACTTAGGCCGAGGGTTAACACAGACGTTGGGCTCAACTTTCACAAACAACGTCTTCAATCACGGACACGACTAAGTTCTTAAACCATTGGTGTGCTGGGCTGGTAACGGTTCTCTTATGCTCAATCAAAAACAGTTCGAACATTAATTCGGGAACATTATCTAGAGAGAATATCGGCACTATCTTGTCGCCTATTCCCTCTAGCTCCGTCAATTTGTGGGTCGCAACCAAAATTGTATCCGAACTCTGCATCACTTCCACCAGCGTAAGAAGCTGTCCGCTTTTAAAGGCAATATCTCTCTGCATTCCATTCTTAACTAAGTAAGTGTCTACAGGGTGTTGCAGCCCGTAATTCGAGCGAATATCGAGCGTGAGGTCAACAAAACGAGATTCGAGGCACTGCTCAAGTGTGACATTTTTCGCTTTCGCTAAAGGGTGATGTTCAGAAACATAAAATACCGGATAGATCTGCCCAAGACTCACGTATGGAAATTCGATTGGATTGCTAGGGGCTTCGATGTGAATAGTAAAATCTACATCTCGTGACAGCAGTTGACTGGTGGGCGTTTTCGCAATGGGATATTCGATAAGACTGGCGTTTGGAGCATCGTGCATGAAGCGTTCAGCAAGGGGAACAGAAAGCATCCGACTCATTAATGGCGGTACAGAGACAACAAAGGTTTGAACACATTCAGCAGGATCAAACGCAGATTTCGTTACTAGGCTTCGCATAGCCAATAGCAACTCTTCTAAAGGTGCTTGTAGCTCTAGCGCTTTTTGCGTGGGCACTAAGCCATTAGACTCTCGATAGAACAGTGGGTCATCAAACAACTCTCGCAAGCGACTTAAGGTACGACTCATCGCAGGCTGAGACAGATACAAGGTATTGGCAGCTCGCGTTACGTTCCTCTCTTTGATTAAAACACTTAACGACACCAATAAGTTTAGATCCAGCCGAGAAAGCTGTTGTTCGATAGTCATCATAAGACATGCATCTGAGTAATATCACTCCTTAAATAATTGCACCATTGTGACTAACAAACAAGTCTCTGTTTAAACGATGGCATTTATATCCAACTAAAAAGGCGAACCCATCGGTTCGCCTTTTTGTTTAAAGATTCGTATTTATCGATTGATCGCCAAATATGAGCCAGCAGCAATCATTATTCCACCAGCACTTTGATTTAGTCTTTTATGTGCGCGTGGCGTTTTAAGTAAACTCGCCATTCTGCCCGCACCCATCGCAATCAGCATTACACCAGACATCAAAGCAACAAATGCTAAAACGGAAACCAAGACGATATCTTGTGAGCGTAAAACCGTCAAATCAATGAAAGTCGGCAAGAACGAAATATAAAACAGAATCACTTTAGGGTTTGATGCTGAAATCAAAAAGCCTTGCGCGAAACTCGCGAGTTCGGATTTCTGACTCTGTTTGGCGGCGAGTTCAGCTGAGCCTTGCACTTCAGGTAAGATCTTAAACATCTTATAGCCCAAGTAAATCAAATAAGCTGCACCAACGTAGCGAATCACCTCAAACGCAATCGACCAATTCTCGGCAATCGTTGCTAGACCGAAACAGGCAAGCGCAAGGTAAATAAGATCACTGCATATCATACCTAACGAAAGCGTGACGCACTTTCGCCATCCTTGAACCATAGCACGAGCTAAAATGGCAAAGACGCCAGGCCCCGGAGTAATACCAAATACAAACATGGCAATAAAGAATGTAATCGCACTTTCTAATGACATTGGACTGTCCTTTTCTATAACCCAACATAATTGATCATGAACGTATCATGGAGCTTCGATTCTGGTAAAGAACGTTTTTGACTAAGTTCTATTTACACAACTCATGTTTTGAATAAGTGTCGCACGTAATTTACCCACCAGACTTAATTAAACCTAAAACCTAAGTGCTTTTCGTTAGGGCATAAAAAAGGCGAACCTATTGGCTCGCCTTGATCATTTTATTCGTCAGAACCGTTTAGTCATTACGAATAGGTGATAACAGCTCAGGGTTAACCACCAAGTTTCTCACACCGTGGGCGTGATCTTCGTTAAAGTCATTGCCTTCACACCAGCTACCTACTGTCGCGATATTTACTTTCGCGACTTGTGGTCTAACGCTCCATGTTACTTGGAAAGGTGAACCTTGCTCATTATAACCAGGACCCGTTGTAGAGCCTGCGTATTGGATCGCTGAGCCCGTATCTTGTGGGATGTTTGGTGCTTGGTGTAAGCCGTTCACTTTTGAATGTTTAGCGAGCGCTTCAAAGTCGGGTGCTTTGTCGTCATTCACTAATACGTAAACTTGGGTTTCTACACGCAGTTGCGGGTTGGTAATCGCATCGTTAAAACAAGCACCCAGTGTTTCACCCGGTTCAACTTGCGCCGTTGAATAAACATAGTGAACTTCAATGGTGTCACCCGAATGCAAAGAACCATGCTCGCTCGGACAAACCTTGCCCTCAAATGGTTTCAGCTCAGCAGAACTCAGCTTGCCTGTGTATTTAAAGCCACTCTGGAATCCCTTACCATCACCGTTACCAGCGTATTGAGTAAACTCTCCACCTTTATGCTCAGCATTTTTATGGAAGTGAATATTACATAAGTTCATCGCTGTTGAATCAGGGGCATCCGAGAACAGCCTAGTATTTTTACCTTCTAATGAACCCAAATCTCGTGGAGCTTGCGGTCCAAAACCTTGTCCTTGGGTATTTTCAGAAAGCTTCGCTCTTTGTTCTGCGATAACTCCATCTGATACAGACTCATGGTTCGCATCTGATGCATTTGCATGAGCTGACAACATCACCAATGCGGCACTTAAAAACACACTCTTATTCTTCATTTTTCTTCCCTAGAATATTGATAACTAAACCTAAACCTACTTAACAGCAAACATCTTACTATGCTCGTAAGTGAATATAAGAGTTGTCTTTGTAAGATTAGATTTCATTGCTTACTTTGGGATGAGTATTAGAACCCTTGATGCATATAACAAGTCAAACAGGGTAAATTCGGCGACTCCCTTCCAGAACTAATAATTCCTATTTTCGTTAACCGTCGCCTGACTCAGCGCTCAGATAAGTGAACACGATTCTTAGGAAGAATGGTGGCCAGATTTAGAAGACCAAAAAAGGCGAACCATCTGGCTCGCCTTCACGTTTCATTCTATCTATTAGGTTGTCGTTCTAGGTTAACGATTTAACCGTTACCGGTGGCAAATATCCCAAACGTCATGACGTTCAATGCATCTGTCACGCCCTCTAGTGATTTAATCACCGTCTTAGTCGGTTTATTATGACGAATAAAATAGCTTCCGATGCCTTTTTCACCGCCACTCTTAGCATCGCTTTCAGTTGTTTCTGTCGCTTCTATTTGAGGGGGCTCCACTGATTCTGGCTCTGCATTGGCGTGAGCTATCGTGTCTTTATTTGAATCAAGGTTAGTGAGTGGTTGATGATTAACGATTGAATCATGGGAAGAATCAACGCTGGTCTCAGCGTTTGTATCCTTTGAAGTCTCGAGATTACTCTCTCCCTCTATACTTTTCGACATAGCGTCTTCGTTGCTCAATGTCTCGTCGTCTAGCTGATGATTACTCGTTGAAGAACAGGCTGTTAAGAAGAACAGGCTAACGATGAATATGAGTAAGTTTCTCATCATAATGATAAAGCACGAATTAATAAAACATTGTTCGATTGTATTTTATTTGGCTGACGACATCCAGTGATAAGCGGAGTAAACACGAACAGTCACGGTCTTGAAGAGTAAACAAAAGCGTACGGGTTTAGTGCTTAAGAATAATAATTCGAGAGCTCAATTAGGTTGCCCGCCGCTTATCATCTGAAAGGTGGTGTCAGTTAGGCTTGGGGATTCACACGCTATAAGCTTAATCTTTACTGGAACACAGTTCAGAGATTCGGTCACACATGGCTTGGTTGACTGCGAAGTGGGTGTTGAGGAATGCTAGTTGGGCAAGTGCCGATTCAGCGGTGCGCTCGTAGCCTTGGGTAAAGGTTGGTAGCAATTGGGCAAACTTAGGGAAGCGTGCTTCTAGCCTTCTATCCGACATAAATTCATCAACGAATTCAGGCTCAGATTGTTCAGTTTGATCCACAAGATCAATCAAACGATCGAGTGCGTAAGATTGAACGAACCGACTGCCCGATAGCTTTTCGCCTCGGTTATAACGAGACATACCCACATAAAGATTGGTTAGTGCCTCACCAATGATCCACTCTTGGGAGTTTGCGTGTGCCTCCCCTTTTACTGGTGGGATACAGCACTGAGTATCAAATTCAGGTTGCTGCCAAACAATGCGCCCTTCAGCAAATGGAATATGCGCTAACTCGTGGGATTCAAACACCGCAAATTCGCAAAAGATTCCGTCAGCGTATAAGACTTTATAGCCATCGACGGTGTTTCTCACCGCGTAGTCGATTGGGTGAATATCAGATAGCCAATGCAAGCTGTCTAAGAAATACTGCTTATGCCCCGTTTGTACTATCGCGAAAAAATCGACATCTGAATACTGATCAAGTCGTTCTGTTTCAATACCTACCGAGCCCAATCCCAGTAAAGCATGAGCCTTACCCGATGCTTCCAAAGACTCCCCAATCGCATCTAAACGCTGTAGTAATTTTTCTGGTGTGTTTATATGTCTTGTCTGCATCACTTTATCCGTTTGCATTGCTAAACCCCTATCAAGTTGAATGCCACTCAACCTAACTGATAGTTAGAACATCTAAGAAGCTTAATTTATAAAATATGTGTTTTGGATAACGATCTGCGCAAGTTATTGTTTGAATAACAACAGGATTTCGGAGTAAAAAAGAGTGCGTTCAACCGATAAACAACACTCTTCTATCATGACTTACCTTTTTAACCGCTGATCTTTTTAACAGCATATATTTTAAAAAATCTTAGCCTATAAAATCTTTAGGGTTAAACCGATGACTTCGCTAAGTAAGCTGCCATTTCTTGTGGTGGCACCATGCCTCCGCCAGTCGCCCACACAAGATGCGTTGCATTCGCTAGCGTCGACTCATCAATTTTTAGGCGATCAAGATATTCTCTATTCTGCTCAACATGAATCACACCTGGCATACCCGCTAATGCTGAAGGTTCAAGTTGAATACCCTCCACTTGGTTCAGTTCGCCTAGCAATTGATACATACGTTCATCGGTTAATGTGTAATAACCATCAAGCAAGCGCTCCATAGCGCGACCCACGAAACCTGAAGCTCGACCCACCGCCAAACCGTCTGCGGCGGTGAGGTTATCGATACCAAGATCTTGCACCGCAATCTCATCATGCAATCCCGTATGAACACCGAGCAACATGCAAGGCGAATGGGTCGGCTCAGCAAAAATACAGTGCACGTGATCACCAAAAGCCATCTTCAATCCAAATGCAACACCACCGGGGCCGCCACCCACACCACATGGCAAGTAAACAAACAAAGGATGCTGTTCATTAACCACAATCCCCTGTTGCTCGAATTGCTTCTTAAGCCTTTCTCCAGCCACAGAGTAACCAAGGAACAGTGTTTGTGAGTTTTCATCATCTATAAAGAAGCAGCGTGGGTCTTGCTCCGCTTCTTTACGTCCTTGTTCTACCGCAACGCCATAGTCTTGTTGATACTCGACCACGTTAACACCGTGCTCTCGCAGTTTACTTTTCTTCCAAGCTCTCGCATCTGCCGACATATGAACAGACACTGTAAAACCTAGCTTGGCACTCATGATACCGATCGACATGCCTAGGTTACCCGTTGAACCTACCGCAATGCTGTATTGTTGGAAGAAGTCACGGAATTCAGGTTCGAGCAACTTGCTGTAGTCATCGCTCTCACACAGTAACCCCGCTTCAATCGCAAGCTTTTCGGCATGCGTTAGTACTTCATAGATACCACCGCGCGCTTTGATTGAACCGGAAATCGGTAAATGGCTGTCTTTCTTCATCATCAAACGCCCTTTTATTGGCTGCCGATAATGAGTTTCTAATGCTAACTTCATTGCAGGGATATCGATAAGCTCAGATTCGATGATGCCATTCGTCACATGAATTTCAGGGAATGCCTTCACCAGATAAGGGGCAAACCTTTGTAACCTCAAACTCGCATCATGAATATCTTGTTCGCCTAAACCCACATAAGGCAAACCGCGCTCCAGAGTCGTCACATTTGGGTTAAACCAAACCACTTCTTCCAATGCAATCAATTGTTGAAGCAGTGGGAAGTCCGAGATGAGCTTGTCGATATTTAATACAGTCATGGGTGACCTTTTCTGGCTAAGCGCGTACTGCGCAGGTTCAATCATTAGTAAACCTATTTAAACGGTATTTGTGTAATCATTCAATGATCTGTAGGCTAGCCTGTCTTCTCATAAGCAAACAGTAGAACAACCTATGAGCGCCTCTCTTCGTAATAGCATTTTCGTCATGTTAGGGATTCTATTCCTAGCACTTAACCTTCGTGGGCCTTTTACGAGCTTGGCTCCTGTGCTTTCTCAGGTTATGGAAGGCCTCAACCTTACGTCGTCGGCTGCTGGCTTCTTAACAGCTTTGCCACTGTTAACTTTTGCCTTATTTTCACCATTAGTCACCAAGATATCCCAACGAATTGGTCTAGAACCAAGCTTGCTCTTAGGCTTAGTTTTGATCACTACGGGTATTACACTGCGCTCTTTTGGAGCAATTCCGACGTTATACATCGGCACAGTAATGATTGGACTTGGTATCGCGATTGGTAATGTGTTGTTGCCTGTAGTAGTGAAAATTAGCTTCCCGACACGCATCGCTACTGTGACTTCTCTGTACATTTTTACGATGGGCATCGGTTCGACGTTAGGCTCAAGTTTGATGGTGCCGTTTTCAAATCTAACCTTATTTACGATCACGGGTTGGCAATTAGCGCTGTTAATGAACTTGGTATTTCCAATATTAGCTTTGATGATCTGGTTGCCTAAAATCAGAAAACGCTCATCTTCGGCCAGCAATAACAAGCAACAAGACAAACCTCTGCCGATGAAACAGATGATTAAAAGCGGCGTAGCGTGGCAAGTAACGTTAGCGCTTGGGCTTAACTCATTTACCTTCTACTCTTTGGCTGGCTGGTTGCCACAGATATTGAACGATCTTGGCTACAGCGAAATCGACGCGGGCTACATTTATGGATTTCTGCAATTTTCGACTATGGTTCCAGGGCTGCTGTTACTGCCATTCTTAGCCAAAAGTGACAATCAACAATGGCTCATCACTCTGTGTGCATCGAGTGTATTTGTTGGATTGATTGGTCTTCTGTATTTGCCTGAGTTTGCGATCTTTTGGGTGGGACTGTTTGGATTAGCCAACTGCTCGACATTTATTATCGCGCTCTCTTTTGTTGGCTTGCGTACATCGAATAGCAGCCAAGCCGCATCATTGTCGGGTATGGCTCAGGGAATCGGTTATGCGTTGGCAGCCACTGGCCCAACGCTGGTGGGTAAGCTTCATGCTCAGACAGATTCTTGGAGTGTGCCGATTCTGTTGGTCGCATCTGTTGCCTTTGCGTGCACGATTTTCGCGGCATTGGCAGCACGAGATAAGAAAGTGAGCGTTTAGGCAAACAGAATGATTATGGTATCGCGACTTTATTTGCTCGCGACTCTATGGCTGACGACGGTTTTGATGTATTCACTTGGCGACAAACCAAATTTGCCTTTAAAGCGCTGACTAAAACGCCCTTCCGATTGGTAACCGCAAGACTGAGCCAACATCGCCACATTCTGCTGTCCGTTTTGCATCAGATAAAGCGCGTGACTCAAGCGAACTTCAGCCAGTACCTCTCGATATTGCATGCCTTCCAGTTTGAGCTTCCGAATCAATGTCCCTCGGCTCATCGCAAATCGCTCCGCCACCGACTCTAGCGGATGCTTCTCATCTGGTGAATGAGAAAGGTAATGGCTGAGCTTTTGGCTAAACGAGACGTTGGCACTGGCAAACAATCGATGCAATACCCCTTTTTCGGCTAATTGCTGGTACAAGCCCTGCAACCAAAACTGTTGAGTCTCTTTGCTCATGCTCTGTGTATCAAAAGAGAACAGAGCATTGAGTGAGTCTTGTAAGTTTCGATCCACTTTTACTGTAGGCAGTCCCAGATCATTCGACCGTTCCTCACTTAAATCAAGCATCGCCTGAGAAGGTTGGAATTGAAAGCTGAACACTCGCGACAAGAAGCGCCCTTTGTGGGGCATGTTCTCAAAACTTAGTGAAGCTGATGCCTCACACAACAACAGCTCAGAATGTGAGAGCTCAGCCGCTGAATCTTTCCAAAACAGGCGCTTACTGCCTGTAATAATCTGAATGATACTAGGGGATAGAATCCTCACATTACGCAGTTTTTGTAACTGCTCTGCACGAAAGATCGTCACTTGATATTGATGATTCATCTCATCCCCTTGTTTACTTATTATGCACGTGTATAAGCTTTAACGTACATAAGCTATTAACGTGTATAAGTTGCGGTCAGTTTAGCTTTGTCTAAAGCCATGCTGTTCAACGTGAATCCAACCACAGCCGACGGCGTATTTTCGTCGAGGTTAAGTTTGTCCGCTGGTAATGCCCAAACCGTGAACTGGTAACGGTGCATACCATCTTTTTCTGGAGGACAAACGCCACCGTAGCCAACTGTACCGTAATCAATGCGACCTTCTTTGCCACCGACTTTAGAGATGTCGACACCGCGAGGTAGCTCGTTCACAGTTGCAGGGATATCAAACGCAACCCAATGCCAGAAGCCACTTTCAGTCGGTGCATCTGGATCATAAGCTGTGATAGCAAAGCTTTTGGTACCTGCTGGTGCATCTTTCCACATCAATTGTGGTGATTGATTATCGCCGTCACAACCCCAACTAGAGTATTCAAAAGTCTTTGCCATTGGGTGACCTTCTTGAATATCGTTGCTGGTTAATTCGAACGCATGAGCAGAGCCTGTAGCCAAAATACTGATTGCCAATACTGATTTGATGATGAGTTTCATGATGGTTCCTCTTATTAGGTATGAGCCCAGTATAGTCCCCACATTTCGCCCAATAATGACAGTAAGTACACAATTATCTATTTTATTTCAAATAAATGATACTTACTGTATTTGTACTTTATTATTTAAAAGCATGACCCACTCGACAATTTGTTGTTAAAAGAACACTTGTTGACATTCAGGTTACAAATCGCGCCCAAAACTCTTTAGACTCGCCCCACGACTTTTAACGAGAATGATTGGATGCGCAGGTTTACATTAGCTCTTTGCTTGATCTTTTGGCTCCCAACCCTAGTCAATGCCCAAAGTTTGCAAGATAAGTGGCAAACTCTGTATCAACTGAGCTGGCAATCATCCCCACTCTTAGTATCTCAACAAGAGTTGGCTCAGTATCCGAAAGTTCTGCTCCATGAAAATAGCCGCTATCCTGATTTCAACCAATTCAGTTGGGACGACATCGCAGCGTTAGCGTCAATACAAGATCACTGCCAAGCGATTGAAAGCAGTAACCCTTCATTACATGAAGCCATCGAGTTCGAGCTCGCTCTGTGTCAGCAACAAACATTGGATTCGATTTGGTTTGCAGCACACTCCAAACGTCACCCTGCCGGTGGCAGCTTTGCTGGTCGTTATTTAGCCGCTTACCCAGATGTGACCGAGCAGATACGCCCATTTTTGAGTCTTACCAACCCTCAGCACCCTTTATATAACAAGCTAGAAAACCTAAGCGCACAAGGCAGAGAAGCACTGCTCAGTGGATACCGTGCTTGGCAACAAGATGATGTGCTTTGGTTAAGTGGCGAACAAGGCTGGAAAGCCATTCCCTTAAATGTTTGGCAACCTATTGCAGAGCGACAAGAGGTATCTTTGACGGGTGAAACCTGTACTTTTCGTTACAGCAACGTGTGCTTAAGCGAGCCTAGCAATGACAATCTGATCATGAAAACCTTGATCTTTACATTGCTGTTAACGTTGCTTTCCGGGCTCGCTAGAGTCTTATACCTAAGAACAAAACAACGAAAAGAGAGGCAGTTCGTTTTACAGCTTCTTACTCATGAACTGCGCACGCCTATTACTAGCCTAGGCTTAACCGTCGAAATGTTTAGAAATCGCTACGATGACTTTTCTGATGAAACTCAAAGTGCGGTTTGGCGTTTAATATCTGACTATCAAAGGCTTTCTCAGCTCACCGAAAACAGCAAAGTGTACCTAAGTTCGGATCAGTCAGAGCCTTTGTTGAAGCAAAACGCTTCATTAGAAGAGTGGCTCGATCATGTCTGTGAAAAGCACAATATTTCTTATCAATGTGAAGCGCGTGAAGTTGAACTGAACCTTCCCTATTACTGGCTAACCATCTGCTTGGATAATCTAATCAAGAATGCCAAACAACATGGTAAAGGTGAGGTTTTGGTAAAGGTCGAACTCGGTGACAAGCTGACGATTGAGGTACAAGACGAGGGGCACTTCCCTTCACCGATACAACGGCTCATGTCTGGTGTCACGCCAAGTGAAACGCACGAACTGGATAACATGGGCATTGGCCTGACTATTGTCGAGCACTTGATGAAGCAAGCGAATGGCCGCCTCATTATTCTTCGTAACCCAACCCGATGTATTTTGGAAATTGCTTATGAACACCCTACTGCTGATTGAAGACGACCAACTGCTTGGACAAGGCCTCGTCAGCTTCTTTGAATCCAATGGTTACCAATGCCTTTGGGCGAAGGATTCAGAGAATGCCAGTAAGAAATGGTTTCGAGCCGATCTTGTGATACTGGATCGACAGCTTGAAGATGGGGACAGCTTGCAACACCTTCCAAACTGGTTGCTCCTCAAAGCGCTGCCTGTGATTGTGTTGACCGCTAAAGTAGAAGTTCAACAACGTGTTGAAGGTTTAATGGCGGGTGCCAAAGACTATGTGACTAAACCATTTTCGAACGACGAATTACTCGCTCGAGTCATTACCCAGCTACGTCCGTTAGGTGTGAGCCTCTTAACTTACGCAAATATCCAAATCAACTTGTCGGAACGGATCGCTTATCTGGATGAAAGCCCTGTAACACTAAAACCTAAAGAGTTTCAGCTATTGGTACTGTTTGTTCAGAACCAAAGTCGTGTGTTTCACCGAGATGAATTACTCAATAAGATTTGGGGATATCAGGCTTTTCCTAGTACCCGAACTATTGATAATCACATACTGCGCTTACGCCAGAAGCTGCCAACATTGAATATAGAAACACATCGTGGCGTTGATTACCGCTTGGCCGGGGAATCATAATGAAAGTTACTTCGTTAACCGCACTGATCTACACATTGCCGCTCGCAAGTCATGCGGCATGGTTTACCGACACGCCATTGCAGCACACCTATCAATCTCTACTTGATGACCAACCTCAAGTTGCGTGGCAAGAGCTGCAAATCGCACTCGATCACAAATCACTCGATAGTGAGCTTTGGCTGCCAGTCAAACAAGAGATCCTGAGCCAGACTCAATGTGGAACCTTACTCAAACAAAGTGCTGAGCCAAAACACCACATCCAAGTCAGCTTCATTCGACGCTATGGCCTGTCGTCGCACGGTTATCAAATCAAAGTCTCTGCCGAGCAACTCAGCAAAGGCTCAGAAACTCAAACTCTTTCTTTGGTATCGCCTAAAGGTAAAGTCCTTCTCGATGGACAACTCGCTTCCAATAATGAGTATCAAGAGATTGAAACCAATGAAATGTTCATCAAACCCGAATCTGGTGTTTATCAACTAAAGATAGGTTCAAATCACTACCCTATTATTGTCGCTTTAAATAACAGTAATCGATGGCTGACGCTCGAAAGTAAACTCAGCGAACCACATATCGTGCTCTCGCCTCCAAAGGTGATCGACAACTGCCCCGACGCTAACGTGAGTTGGCAATGGTTTGATGAAAACTACAACCTGCTGGGTTACAAAGTGCCAATCAAAACAGCGCAAGCACCCGTTCCCACAGAAAGTCCACTTGGAACCAAAGCCAAGCACTTGAGTGCTTCGGTTGAAATGTTTGAATACCAAGGCGCTATTGAAGTCCAATATGTGCAGCGCGTCGCCGTGCCTTTCTAATGGAAAACCACTAAAGCCAAACAGAAAATAGAGACATATAGGTGACAAAGCACTAGCGCTACTTAGGTGTAATAACCGTAGTTACCCTTTACGGAATCTAAATATGCTCAGCGTACGTCACCCACTCAATCTTTCTAATTTTGCCATTGTGGCTTTAACAACAGCTTGTCTGTTTTCATCCAACGCACAAGCGAGCCAAATAACGCTCACCAGTAACAACAATACCGTCGCTACCTCATCGAATACTTTAGAGGTCGATTGGAACGGCTTAAGCGTTAACAGTGCTGCTCTCACCGTTGATAGCCAACCACAGAAAGCGACCAATCTGGTCATTGGCTTTTCCGATAAAGCTGACTCAGCAAAAATCGCCACTTGGACCTTAGTACCCAGTGGAATAAACGTTAAGGCAGAGCTTAATCAAGACCAGCTCACTTTTCAGTTCAGCTTACCTTCAAATATACAGGTGAAACGAAACAAACCCATCGAATTGGCGTGGTTTGATCTTGCCGAACAACAAACTCAGACACTATTTCTTCCGTTTAGTGAAGGTATGCGCGTGCCTACTGACAACAAGCTTTGGGCAAGTTATCTCGTCGGTAACCATTCTGGAAGTAACACTACTCAAGACTTGAAGATGCCTTTTTGGACAGTACAGCAAAACAATCATTTCATTAGCTATCAAATGGTTAATGCAACCAACAATCAACTGCTCTTTTCAGATGCATCCTCTAATGCTTCCTCAAATACAAAAACCAAAATTGATATGAAGGCAGCACACCAATTTACGATGCTCAATCAGTCACAACCTTTTCTTGTTCGTATCACCCTCGGAGACTCGTGGTTAGATGGTGCCAAACAATACCGAGATTGGCGCATCAATAATGACCAGTCTGAAACGCTTGTAGCAAAGCAAAAGCGCAATCCAGATGTGACTAAGTTGATCGGCGCGAGCCACGTTTACCTATTTGGCAAAGACCCATTAAGCATCCAAGATGTGAGTGACTGGTGGGGATTGAAAACATGGTATCTAGAGGGCTCTAAACTCAATGTTTCTGCGGAAGCGAAAAGAGAGCTATCGTCACTCTCCAAGGGGAAAGATTGGTTCAGTCAGTACCACAAACAACTATTGTTGGACTCTATTAGCCAGTCATTGCAGGTGTTATATCCTGTTGGTAATCCGACACTCGAAGACAACACGATTAAAGCGCAATATAAAGCAGCACAGGATAAGAAGAACTGGTTGCTAGAGCACGCTTCCCCTTACCTAAACTCGTCAGAGACTTGGGGACAAGCGCTGTCTTCAGACATGGTCGCTAATCTAACTAAGGCAGGCTTAAACAAACTGTGGCTTGGATTCGATAATTGGATGCCAGCATTCTATCAACCTAACGCTGTGGGTCTGGCAAAACAGTCCGGATATCTGGTCGGTACTTACGATTCCTACAACACCGCAATTCCTGCGAAGCTCAATGACAACTGGCTAACCGCTCAATTACCAGAGCCGATGCGTCAAAGTTGTGCGATTGAACTAGCGGATGGGAGTTTGAAAAAAGGATTTCGTGGAAACGGCTTTTACTTAAACCCGAACTGCCATTTAGAATACGTAAAACAGCGTGCTCAAGACATTATGAGATTCGGCAACTTCAACAGCTTGTTCTTAGATGTTGATGCAACCGCCATGGCACGTGAAGATTACCGCGTCTCTATAGACAGTAATGGCAATACAAACGACGAATCAGACATGCTTTCTGCGTTCAACAACCGAATGAAGTGGCTTAGCGAGCAACCTTCGTTAGTATTAGGCTCTGAAGACGGCAACAGCCTAACAACAAAAGGCATCGCGTTTGCACACGGCTTAGAAACGGTTGGTTTTGGTTGGACAGACAAAGACATGAAAGAGAACCGCCAATCTCCCTATTACTTAGGTCGTTGGTACCCAGACCACAAGCCCGACTTCTTCTTTAAGCCGGCCGAGGTTAAAGAGCCCTATAAGTCGCTACTGTTTTCGCCTCAATATCGAATTCCACTTTACCAAGCCGTTTTCCATGATGAAGTAATCAATACGCACCATTGGCATTCAGACAGCCTCAAGTTCACTAATGTACAAGCAGAACGTGACTTAAACGCCATGCTGTACAACACACCACCGATGGTTCACTTGACCAGAGATGAAGCTTTATCAAGTTCAAGCCAGAGAATCAAAGCACTCAAACACTATCAAGATGGCTTTGAACCAATGCACGAACAGTTATGGGATAAACAGTTAGTCGATTCCGAATGGTTAGATAAGAGCGGCGATGTTCAACAAACTGAGTTCAGTGACGGGAGTAAGATCATTGCTAACTTTTCTAACAAGGCATTTCGTTACAACGGTGTCGATATTGCTGCCCTATCGGTCAAAGCTATATTGGCGAATGGGCAAGTCGTCGACTGGCAGCCCGATCATAGTTAGCTTCGATACGGTTTAGACAATAACGAATAATAGGAAGCCTAAGCACTTAACCGCTAAGGTTTTCCCCGTTACTTTTGCTTCCTATTTTGAAAAGCAGTCAGTAGATAGTCGATAAAGACCTTCTTACGTTTCGGCATCAACTGCCTGTCTGCATACACTAGGCTTACTGAAACTTCTGGCATCTCATATTCAGGTAACAGACGAATCAGCTTACCTGTCTTAAAGTGTTCCCGACAAATGAATTCAGGAAGCACCGCCAAGCCGAGCCCATCCACACACGCTGTTAGGCATGCCGTGATGGTATTCACCCGCAACTGACACGGCAGATCGATCAAAATCGACTCTCCGCCTTTTAATTGTAAATGCCACTTGGGTAGACGCGCGGCCTTGTTCACCACCTCAATCATTCTGAATGGCGGTTCAAGATCATCGGGTGAAGAGACGTCATCGAACTGCTCTAAATACTCAGGGCTGGCTGCCAATACACGCTTTGATGTTGTGAGGTAGCGAGAAACCAAGCTCGAGTCCACTAGCTCACCAATTTGTGCGTAAAGATCGATACCCTCCGCAATGATGTCGACTTCTCGATTCGACAGTTCTAAGTTCAAAGTCACGTTTGGGTGCTCTTTTAGGAAGCTGTGGATGTATTTGGCTAATACTTGATGCCCCAATTCGACAGGCAACACAACATTCAACTGCCCTCGGAGCAAATCCTGATTGGCTGAAACCTCTAGCTCAGCTTGGTTCATGATCTCTTGCATCTGCATGCTCGACTGATAAAAGCGCTCACCCTCTGGCGTTAAGACTAAACTTCGTGTCGAACGAGTGATCAACCTCACACCTAGATGCTGTTCCAGCTCGTCTAGCTTTCGGCTGACGGTCGACTTGGTCATGTTCAATGCTTCAGCTGCGTGCGTGAAACTCCCACAATCAACAACTTGTGTAAAAACAGTCACAGCATTTAAGTCCATCGTACTTCTCCCAAAGCGCCATTAGTTAGATTTTTGCAACAGTGTTTCCCTTTTTTCCTATCTTATCAATCAATCGAATTCATTTACAATTCGTTACATCTAAATAAAAACAAAATGAGAAAGAAAAAATGACAGAGAACAACAACGCTTCGCAAACAGTAAGCACAAAAAAACGTAAAAAAGCTCCGCTTATTGCTACTGCGATCATGCTGTCATTGGGTTTAGCCGGTGCTGGATACTGGTACGGCTATGGCCAGTACTTTGAATCTACCGACAATGCCTACCTACAAGGCGACATCACGAATATTAGCCCTAAGGTCTCTGGCTATATTGTTAAGTCTTATGTGAGTGATAACCAATCGGTTAAAGAAGGTGATTTGCTGGTTCAAATCGATGACCGTGATTACCAGTCAGCACTCGCTCAAGCAAACGCCCATTTAAGCGTCGTGCAATCAGACGTCAAAAATCTAGTGGCACAACAAACGTTACAACGTAGCAAGATCAATCAAGCAGAAAGCCGCGTTGATTCTGCACAAGCTGAATACGAACGCGCGATTCAACAAGTGGTACGTTCTCGTAGCTTACTAAAGCGTAACTACGCGTCTCAAGATGAAGTCGATAGCATGGTTGCACAACAAAAAGTAACTCAGGCAGATTTAGAAGAAGCAAAAGCAAACCTCGTTGCAACCAATGACCAATTAACCGTTATCGCTAGTGAGATTGAGCAAGCAAATGCATCCGTGACCGAAGCTCAAGCCCAGAGAGATCAAGCACAGCTTAACCTTGATTACACCAAAATTTACGCGCCAGCAGATGGCGTGATTGGTAAACGCAGCGTACGTGAAGGCTTGCTGATTCAAGCAGGCGCACCACTGATGAGCTTGGTACCAAACAACCAAGTGTGGATTGAAGCCAACTTCAAAGAGACACAGCTAAGTGGTATTCACAAAGGTCAGACGGTTGAAGTAGAGCTGGATGCGTTCCCGGGGCAGCCTCTTGAAGGTGTGGTAGACAGTTTCTCCCCTGCGACTGGCGCTAAATTTGCGCTCCTACCACCAGAAAACGCGACCGGTAACTTCACTAAAATCGTTCAACGTGTACCGGTTAAAATTACTATTCCAGATCAGCAAGAGTTGAAAGGTCGACTGCTTCCTGGTTTGTCTGTGGTAGCGACCATCGATAAACGAGGCTAGACCATGAGTAACGCTGGTGTTGTCACCCAAACAAATGATGATGACGAGGTTTCGAGACGCCATTGGATCGCCCTATTTGGCGGCTTGATTGGCGCGTTTATGGCGATCTTGGATATTCAGATCACCAACTCGTCTCTCAAAGATATTCAAGGTGCGCTATCAGCCACCTTGGATGAAAGCTCGTGGATCTCTACGTCTTACCTAGTCGCAGAGATGATCGCTATCCCACTCAGTGGTTGGCTTTCTAAAGCGCTCGGTAAACGCCGTTATATCACGTGGACGACAGCCATTTTCACCATTTCATCTTTGTTGTGTTCGTTCTCTTGGAACATGACCTCGATGATCGTGTTCCGCGCGATGCAAGGCTTCAGTGGTGGTGCTCTAATCCCGCTTGCTTTCTCGCTGGTGATTCAGTTATTGCCGGTCAACAAGCGTGCTGTAGGTATGGCACTGTTTGGTGTAACCGCGACCTTTGCTCCATCGATTGGCCCTACCTTTGGTGGCTGGCTGACGGAGAACTTCTCGTGGCACTATATTTTCTACATCAATATTCCGCCAGCTTTGCTTGTGATCACCATGATCCGATATGGCTTGGACGATGAAAAGCTCGACCTTGGCACGCTGAAAAAAGCCGATTGGTTTGGTATCGCCACCATGGCATTAGGGCTAGGTTGTTTGGAAGTGGTGTTAGAAGAAGGTAACCGTGAAGAGTGGTTCAGTTCGAGCTTTATTATTGGCTTGAGTATCGTGTCGGCGGTGAGTTTGGTTTACTTCGTGATAAACGAACTCCAACACAAGAAGCCATTGGTTAACCTGCGGCTATTGCGGGATGGGCAATTTGCGATGTCTTGTATCGCCTATTTGATTCTAGGAATGGCATTGCTCGGCTCTATCTATGTTCTACCGATGTATCTCACTCAAATTCAGCAATATAACGCGATGGAAATTGGTGAAGTGCTAATGTGGATGGGTTTCCCACAGCTTCTGATATTCCCAATTGTGCCAAAGCTAACACAGATCATTAAGCCTAAGTACTTGGTTACCTTTGGCTTCGCGATGTTCGGTTTTAGTTGTTACGTAAATACACACATGACAATCGATTTTGGCGGGCAACAGCTGATTTTATCTATGGTTCTGCGTGCTATTGGTAGTCCGTTCATCATGGTTCCGCTGTCTTTGGTTGCCATGAAGAACATCAGCAAAATGGACACGCCAGACGCATCAACGTTAACCAACGTAATGCGGAACTTAGGGGGCGCTTTCAGCATCGCGATTATCGCTACGCTATTGGATAACAAAACCCGTGAGCACTTAGCACACATCAAGGAGTCGCTACCTTCAGTGAGTCAACTTGGTTGGCAGACGCTTCAGCAACAACAAGCGTTTTTCATTCAGTCAGGAAGTGATGCCGCAACTGCGATGCAACAAGCACAAGCAAGTTTGCTCGGCACAATGCAACGTGACGCAGCCATCATGGCTTACAACGATGTGTTCTTAATGATGACGGCGTTCTTGGCTCTAGCGGCAGTATTGATTCTAAACATGCGTGATTAACGCTAGAGTTTCGGTAAATAAAACTTCAAGCAAAGAACAACATTTCGAATAAAAACTCGAACAATAAAACAGATAGGTGAGCTTATCGGCTTGCCTCTTTTTTATTTCTAAAACACGTATAACCCCACTAAAATCAGGTAAAAGTCACCTGCGTTTGAAGGCTTTCATAAATGTTATCTAATACTCTTTAATTACCAATAGTTTATTGAGTGTTTGTATGTGATATAGGCACCTTGACAATGTGCAACTTGACACCTAAATTAAAAAATAACATTTGGTATTAAGGAAAATGGATTTGACCTTACCAACAGACCTTCGAATTTTGATCGTCGACGACTCTAAAAGCGCAACAATACTTATTAAGCAGCAACTGGCTAGTTTGGGAGTTTCGCGCGACTGTATTTTTATTGCGACCGACTATCGAAAAGCCATTAAAGCGGTCGAGACACACTCTTTTCATGTACTCCTCATTGACTACCACTTAGAACAGTCTTTTACTGGCTTTGAGCTGTTGGGCATTCTGTATCGAAACCGCCTCATCGATCATACTGTGGCGACAATCTTGCTCTCTGGGGATATGCGTCAGGAAACAGTATTAACCGCCCTTTCAGGTGAAGCACACCACTTCGTTTCTAAACCGATTAATACTCAAACGTTGGGTAAAAAGATCCAAAGTGCCGTGTCCGTTTCAAAGAAACTCACCCAACTGAATGATTTGTATCCCATTGCCAGTCAAGAGAGATTAGCTCAAGCTTTGGCGATCTCCCCTAATGGTACTAGCGTTCAGTTCGAAGCGACATTGATTGAACATTTAATTGCAGGTAAGAAATGGCAGTTACTCTCTAGCGTCATTAACAACTCCAAAACCAACATGCACCCAACCAAATTGGTGGCTGAGGCGCTGATTCTCGACAGCTTAGGCAAGCCAAATTTAGCCATAGATAAGCTCCACAATTTTCTAATAGCACAGCCACTCTCATTGAGCGTGATTGACTGCTTAAGCTGTATCTATGAAAAACATAAAATGCTGCTGCCTGCTCTTAAATTAGCGATTCGTGCATTTGAGATGACTCCCAGCATCAGCCATCGTGCAATCAGGGCCATCGACTTAGCTGAGAACGCAGATAACACACATATGATCATAAAGTTAGGTGAGATGTATGCAACCCACATTTCAGCTGCTGACATTGATGTCATCCATTCCATTGGTGCGCACTTTAATTCCTTAAAAGCAACGTATCAGCGCGAGACGCAACTAAAGTACAAACGTATTTTGCTTGAGCACGCCAACCAATTCACCGAGTTGGTAAACCTGAAACTTCCGGTAAAACAACAGCAGCAAGTTTTGGCCAGCCTTGCCCTATTTCAGAGCAGCATATTGCTCATCGAAAATAGCCCTCAGATTGCCCACAAAAAAGTGATTAGAGCTTCGACACTGTTAGCGAACAATTTCCACAGCCAACCGACTTATTTGCTCACTCAGTTATTACCCATGCTCGCCCACTTTGGTGAGTACTCTCTTTATCATTTAACAGTGGAATGTCTCAAATCTCGTGGAGAAGCCATAAATCACCAACTTGAGTCCAAAAATGTCGACCCTTCAACGTGTATAAACATTGAAAATTTGGGTTCGATCCAAGAAATAAAGGACTACATTCACAGTTACCCATATTCAGTTGCCGCCAAACTTGACTATATATACGCCGTCAATAAAGCTCATATAGATGAGAAACTTAGCGACGACTATCTAGAAGAAATCTTACAGTTAGAACTTCCTCCAAAATGGAATCAATGGATTAGTGATTCATCAAGGTATGGTTTTTCCACTAAGCCGCCTAGCCCATTTTCAACATTCAGCCGACAGGAGTCCACATGCTAGACTTTGATGCTTTAAACGCCTATTTAGACAATGACAGAGACGTCATTTACGCCGTTTTGTCTACATATCAAGAAGACCATGGCAATTCGCTACAAGAGATCGAAGAGTTGGTTCAACAACAAGATTGGGGCAAGCTTCATTTTACCGTGCACACCTTAAAAGGCATTTTAGCCAGCTTTGGTGAAGAAACGGCCACAGTTGCATTGGAAAGAGTAGAACAAAACACACTCAATAAGCTTGCGCCGCAAGATGATGATCTTTCGGTTATCTACAGCGAAATGAAGATCATTAATCAGCAAATCGATGAGGTTCTTAGCACTTATTAGTCGATAGAATTAAAACGTGCATGGCGATACTTAACAGCCGACACAGCTAAAAGAGTTGAGGTGCTTGGAAACATTGAACCTCGACTCTTAACATTTTTCTCATCATTTCTCCTCTCAATTATAGTTCTAACCCACACCTATAAATTCACGTCATTTATCTAGATAAACCGATGTATAACACATGCTTTATAAACTATCCGTCTTAATGTTTTAAACGAAAAACCAACACACTTGATGAGATGCAAAATAGTTAAATATTTGTAGATCTTTTTGTGACATAAACATACGAAATTGCATTTTATTTATTGGTAAAGAAGAAATTGTTATCTACACTCTAATGAAACCAAGCGTTAATCACTTGGTGGCATAATAAAAAAAACTAAAACGTTCAGTCGGCTAGATAAGGACAAGGAAATGAACAACGATAGTTTTGCTGCGTTTCAGGGGCTCACGGATGAAACACCCATTACCGAATCATTTTCTACCAGTGCAGACCCTTATGCTCATTATCTGAAAGATATTGTTGGCATTGATCTGCTGTCGCGTGAAGATGAGGTGTATTACGCAAAATTGAATCGCGCGGGTGATAAAAAAGCGCGTGATGTCATGATCGAATCAAACCTGCGCCTTGTTGTGAAAATCGCAAAGAGTTACCTAAAACGTAAAGGCAATAATTTCACCCTGCTCGACCTGATCGAGGAAGGCAACATTGGCTTGATTAAGGCCATCGACAAATACGATCCAGAACCAGGCTATCGTTTTTCAACCTATGCTGTTTGGTGGATCCGCGAAAACATTGAAGCCGCACTCATGAACACGGGTCGAACCGTTCGATTGCCAGCCCACGTGTGTAAAGAAATAAACAGCCTCGCCTCAAAAAAGCTCGATGCAAGCAAAAAAATGAGTAAAGAGGTTTCAATTTCTGAGCTATCAGACAGTTCAGGTGTAAAGGCCGAACGCGTGAATCAACTGGTGGCGTTGAGCGGGTTTATTGACGTGACGACAACGGTTGGAACTAGCCATGCGCCTATGGTGCTTGATCAATGCGAAAGTGAATATATCCCAGACCCTCAACAAGATTGTGAGGATCAATCCTTTACCCAAGCTCTAGAACAAATCATCTATACACTTCCTCCAAAATTACAAAAGGTGCTCATCCACCGTTTTGGTTTCTTTGATAACAAGGTGAAAACGCTGTCTGAGGTCGGACAAATGTTGGATGTGAATGTTTCTAATGAACGTGTTAGACAAATGCAGAAAGAAGCGGTCGAAAGAATTCAAAAACGACTCAAATTTGATGGTTGGGTGTAAGTCGTAACCCAGTTGAGAATTAGTTGAAAATAACGTTAAGCCAAAACAAAGACCTTTAGGGTGAGCCTCCAAGCTTGCCCTTTTTGTTTGCTGATTCGTTAGAAAAATAAAAAGATCGTAAGCACACGAACCCTAAGTCGCTAATCCCTAATGCCTAATGCCTAATGCCTAATGCCTAATGCCTAATGAAAAATGAAAAATGACAAATGCCACACCATTAACTTACCTTAAAGAAGTGACTCGCTCACTGCGCAAAATGAGATAATTGATATAAGTGGTTTCAAGACAATCTTGTTCCCACACTGATAAAATCCGTTTAGCCGCAAAATAATAATCTTTGTTTCTCAACAACATCCCAACGGTGCGGCTAAGCTTTTCAAATCGAACGTGATCGCTCGCAGAGATGTAGTCATCGTCACTTTCAATAATGGGCGCTAAACCATCAGCAAACCAATTATTCAATATTTCTCGCATCTCTAATTCAGACTCAGGCACATCCACACTCGACAACTCTCGATGTTGAGGCGGTGGCACTATGTACTTCGACGCTTGCGGTGAACTGACATAACGATACATGTCGTCCCTCCTGTCTAACGGACCCTTCTAATAATTAAGGACATATTTACCTGTTCTCAAGTTTATTTAGCGAAACAAAAAAATAAATAAAAAAAAGCCATGTATCAATAACTCTACATGGCTTTAATGAGGGCAACTTTACGCTGCCCTATCTGCTTGTCGGTTTAGACTAAAACTAAGCCCTCTCGATTAAATCGAGCTTTGGTCGAAGTCGTTGCCTTGATCCGTTCCAGTTTGAGAATCTGAATCGAAGCTTCCAGAGTCGTCCGTGAAGTCAACACCTTGATCTTGACCACCTGAACTTGTCCAGTCGCTGCCACCAGATTCCATACCCGCCATGTCCGGTTGCTGTTCTTGCGTAGAACCTTGCATGGTGTATTGATCATCGACCTCAACTTCAACAGAACCGCTAGCACCGTCTATTGAGCTACCCAATTCGTCGTAACCTTGGAATTGGATCTCGCTAGTACCTTCGTAACCTTCTGGGAGTTCGACAGATACAGGCTGCTCTAGGTTGCCACTGATTGTGAAGCTACCATCACCGTTATCCAGTGCATTGCTCACAGTAGCGCCCTCAGGTAGACCAGACATATCAGCGTAATCAACCGATTCGTTACCACTCACCTCATCTGGAATCGAGATAGAGATAGTATCGCCCGGTGCCGCGGTTACATCTGCTGTACTGTCTTCAGTTTCAGCATCTTGAGCTTGGTCATCAGCTTGTTGAGCCACTTCCACTTGTTGCTCTTCTGTTGCTTGAGCAGCTTGGACTTGTGGTTCATCACTTTGTACTGAATCATCTTCAACTTGGATGCTTAAGCTGTGACTTGATACTTCACCGCCGTCGTTAACTTCAACATTCATCGCTAAATTGCCATCGAAGTCTTCGTTCGGCCAGTAAGTCCACTCACCTTCACCTGATTCGGCAAAGAAGCCAGCATCGTTCGCGTCTGCAACATCAACAACTTGTGCAGAATCACTGACGCCTAACTCATCCACCAGCTGTGCATCCGTGATAGTTAGTGAACCATCATCAGCTAAGGTATAACCTTCGCTCGCCGCTGCTTCATCGCCACTTTGGATATCCACATTGAAGAAGCTTTCGATGCGATTTTCGCCATCGGTCGCTATAAACCCAACTTGAACATCGCCGGTGTAGTCTTCAGCAGGAGTGAATTGATAGTTACCTTGGTTATCGCTCTCAATTACGCCCTGACCTTCCATCAAGCTTACTGACTCAATGCTCAAGCTGTCGCCTTCTGCATCGCTCAGATTCGCTAACATGTCTTCATCAGTGAACGACAAGGTGGCATCCGCTGCGATTTCCGTCGTTGTGATGCTGTTAACTTCTGGTGCTGCATTCCCTTGCGAGTCACCTTCTTTCACGACTACGCCAGTTTGCTCATCATGAAGCACGCCATCTTTATCAACTACGTACGCAATGTCTGCTTCGCCCGTGAAGCCTGGTGCTGGTGTGAACGTCCAAGTGCCATCGCCATTATCGACAATCTCACCTTGGCTGCGGTCGGCAAGATGAACCAGTTTCACTTCATCATCGCTGTCTGCATCCACATTCTCAGCCAAACCAATTAGGTCGTCCGCCGTTAGGATGATGGAATCACCCGCCACAGTTTCGAAATCACCTGAATCGATACCATCATCAAACGCTTCCGGCTCATCTCCGTAATCAACCGTTGTTGCGCTTACGGTTACGAAGAACTCACCATGGAAGTCTTCAGGCGGCGTCATTTGAATGTTTGAGATATCCCAGTCGAACAGGTCGATGTATTGACCCGGCTCGGTGATCATCACGGTATTCACACCATCTGTTACCTCGAATCCAACAGGGAAACCTGTCATCACCAAGTTACTTAGTGTTTCTGAATCATCGACTAGGCCAACGTTCAGTCCCAAGTGACCCGTTTCATCTTCGCCGAAGACTAATGGACCGTCATGGTCAGTTGAAATAACCGCGCCATCTGCGACAGGACGTACGTACACAGGAACATCGAGAACCGTTTCGAACTCACCGTCACTCACGACAACTTGTAGGTCAGAAACACCCGCAAAGTCGCCTGTTGGTGTGAATGTCCAAGTACCATCACCGTTGTCTGTAACTTCTCCGCCATCTTCACCGTCTGCGGTGATAATGCGAGAAACAACAAGGTCTGCGGTATCAATGTCACCGAACAAGTTCATCAAGTCGCCAGCATCGAAGGTGAACGCGCCATCTTCGTCTGTGGTCATCATTGCGTTGCCGACATTGAATGGTGCGTCGTTAACCGGAATGACATCCACATTCAGCGAGCCATCAACCACTTCTTCACCGTCAGTAGCTTGATAACCGAGTTCTACTAAGCCATTAAAGTCTTGAGTAGTCACTAAGTGATACATGCCGTCTGGTTGCTGAGTTAAGGTCGCATTCGCTGGTGCTCGTACTGTGATGCTCTCAATGCTGATCTCGTCGCCATCAAGGTCTGTCACTTGACCCGCGATGTAAGCAGGGTCAATCACCATGACCACATCTTCTTCGCCTTGCATCTCAATGGTTGGCGCTTCAGGTGCATCATTCACTGGCGTAACATCGATGTTGCCGTCGACTGAAATTGTCTCTTGGCCATCGCTAACGTTAAACGTCATTGGCACATCGCCATTGAAGTTTTCGTTTGGTGTAAATGACCAAGTACCATCTTCGTTATCTAGCAACTCACCCAAGCTAGGGTCGATTTGTAGACCAGAAGCCGACAGCTCGTCTGCGGTGTTATCGATGTCGGTAGCTTGAGCTAACAACATGTCTTGTGTGATAAGAATGGTGCTGTCTTCGGCTGTGGTTAGTTTCACATCCTCAGATTCAGGTCCATCGTTCACAGCCAGAACTTCGATACCTGCCGTTGTTGTTGCCGTTGCACCGTCATCATCGGTCACGACCACATCTAGGCTGATATCACCATTAAAGTTCTCGTTTGGCGTGAAGGTCACAGCCCCATTATCGTTTTGAACCAAGGTGCCGTCAGAGCCTGAGTAAGTCACGCTTTCAAGTGACACTTCACCATCAACGTCAGAGCTATTAGCAATTAACTGCTCAGGGCTGATTGTGATGGTGCCATCTTCGTTCATTTGGTAAGACGTAGAACCCGCTACCGGCGCATCGTTAACATCCGTTACCGTCACACCAATATTGGCATCGAGTGTCTCAGTGCCATCAGTCACTGTGAAGCCTAGGTTGACATCGCCATTGAAGTTCTCGTTCGGAGCAAAGCTATAAGTGCCGTCACCGTTATCAGTGAACACACCTTCTGCGCCCGTGTAAGACACGTCAACGATAGACAAGTCATCGCCGTCAATGTCTGCAGTACCTGCTAGTAGGTCTGCATCCGTGAAGATTAGCGTTCCATCTTCCTCAACAGTAAAGTTTTGGTCTTCTGCTGTTGGTAGGTCATTGACTGGGTTAACCGTTAGGTCGACTCCAGCTTGAACAGTTTCAAGGCCATCTGACACATCGAAGCTCAAATCAATGTCACCGTTGAAATCAGCATCCGGAGTGATAGTAAATGAACCATCTTCGTTCGCTGTTACGGTCGCATTGTCACCTGCAGATAGGTTGCTTGCGGTTAGTGCATCACCATCAACATCGGATGCGTTAGCCAGCAACTGCTCTTGAGATAGCGTAATTGAACCGTCTTCATCAACCGAGTAAGCCACGTTTCCGGCCACTGGTGCGTCGTTAACTGCAATAACTTCAATACCAGCGGTAGTCTGAGCCGTTGCACCGTCGTCATCAATAACCGTCACATCAAGGTTGATGTCGCCGTTAAAGTTTTCGTTTGGTGCGAACGTTACCGACCCATCTTCATTTTGAACCAAGATACCGTCTGCACCTGAGTAGCTCACGCTATCAAGCGACACTTCACCGTCCACATCGGAGCTATTAGCAATCAACTGCTCAGGGCTCAATGTGATGGTGCCATCTTCGTTCATTTGGTAAGACGTTGCGCCTGCCACTGGTGCATCGTTAACGTCTGTTACCGTTACGTCGATGTTAGCATCGACCGTCTCTGTACCGTCAGATACTGAGAAGTCTAGGCTTACGTCACCGTTGAAGTTCTCGTTCGGTGCAAAGGTGTAGGTTCCATCGCCATTGTCGGTAAACACACCCTCTGCGCCAGTGTAAGACACGTCGGCAACTGAAAGCTCATCACCATCAATATCAGAAGCACCTGCTAGCAGTTGCTCGTCCGTAAAGGTAAGCGAACCGTCTTCTTCAATGGTGTAAGCGACATCTTCTACAACTGCGATGTCATTCACTGGATTCACAGTAAGGTCAGCCGTTGCAACAACCGTTTCAGTACCATCAGAAAGGTCGAAGCTTAGGTCAATATCGCCATTAAAGTCAGCATCCGGGGTAATGGTAAATGAACCATCATCGTTTGCCGTAACGGTCGCGTTATCACCGGCGGTTAGGTTGGCAGCGGTAAGATCATCGCCGTCCACATCCAATGCTTGAGCAAGCAGCTGCTCTTGGCTTAGTGTGATTGAACCATCTTCATCCACTGAGTAAGCCAAGTCACCTGACACTGGCGCGTCGTTAACCGCGATAACTTCAATACCCGCAGTGGTTTCAGCCGTTGCACCGTCTTCATCAGCAACGGTGACATCTAGGCTGACATTGCCGTTGAAGTTTTCATTTGGTGCGAAGCTGTAAGTACCATCACCATTGTCAGTAAAGATACCGTCTGCGCCTGAGTAGGAAACGTCGCTAACGGATACATCACCTTCAATGTCTGAGCTGTTCGCAAGAAGCTGTGCTTCAGAGATGGTAATCACGTTATCTTCGTCAACGCTGTAGGTCGTTGAACCTGCAACTGGCAAGTCATTAACGGCAATGACGTCGATACCTGCGGTTGTTTCAGCGGTTGCGCCATCTTCATCCATAACAGAGACATCAAGACTGATGTCACCGTTAAAGTTTTCGTTTGGAGCAAAGGTGTAAGTACCATCACCATTATCAGTGAATACACCATCAGTGCCGCTGTAGCTTACATCGCTGACAAACACTTCCCCTTCAACATCCGAGCTATTCGCTAGAAGTTGTGCATCGCTTAGGGTGATACTGCCGTCTTCTTCAACACTGTAAGTCGTAGAACCCGCTACCGGTACGTCGTTGATTGGAACCACTTGAACATCAATATTCGCCGATACAACATCTGTACCATCACTCACATCGTAAGTTAGGTCGACATTACCATTGAAGTTCTCGTTTGGAGCAAAGGTATAAGTACCGTCGCCGTTATCCGTGAACACACCGTCTGTACCTTCGTAGTTAACCGACTCGACAGAAAGGTCATCGCCATCAATATCCGTTGCACCAGCCAATAGCTGTTCATCGGTAAAGGTCAGCGAACCATCTTCATTAATGGTGTAGTCGTGGTCGTAAATTACAGAAAGGTCGTTAACTGCTGTTACGGTCACGTCTAGTTCCGCTGGAGTAACCCCACCGTTGCCATCGTCTACGTTGTAGCTAATCGAGAATTCACCATTGAAGTTCTCTTCCGGTGTAATGGTGTAAGTACCATCACCATTGTCAGTGATAAGAGCGTTCTCAATGGAAACATCTCCAACACTTGGTTCGTTACCACCCGTTTCACCAGAATCATCACCTTCCTCGCCGGTTAGCAATTCAGAGATATCAATGCCGTTTTCATTCGCGAGCGCTTCTTCTGCCGTTGGTAAATCAAACGCATTCTCGCTGCCTACATCTTGGCTTGGAACAATAACGCCGTTCACGATATCAAATACATGCCAGTGGTCACCCGATGGGCTTTCAGATAAATCAGGGCTAAAGGTTTCAACCAATGTATCGCCAACAAATACCTGAACCTGTACATCTTCAACACCATCTACATCCCAACTTCTGCTGGTGTAGTTGTGTACTGAATAGTGCATGTCAGCATCTTGATAATTTGGAATAGTGATGGTTTCAGGACCACCGCCATTCGTGTCATCTACATCTTGCTGAACGACATTACCTTCACCCAAATCATGGCTCATGTCGCGATAGTAAATATGGTCTAGCTCACTGCCATTCTCTGTATCGTAGAGCCATAGGTGGTTGTCCATATCACGTGGACTGTCACCCCATGTGACCACGATACGCATATCTGTTTCTTCAAGGACTTCAGATATTGCAGTCACGCCACCATTGGTATCTTCGCCTGCTGGAACTAGGAAGCTGCTAGTAATTGAGCCTTCTTGTTCAATCGTAACGGTACCTTGGTCAACAACTGGACCGCTCACAGAGTAGTTACCAGATTGATCGGTCACCGCTGTGTAAGAATGACCTGCGTTGTCGGTTAGCGTAACATCCGCACCTGCGATTGGATTGCCAGTTTCAGCATCCAACACTGTACCGGTTACGGTTGTTTCATCGCCCTGCTCTCCGATAATTGCGGTCATGTCATCGTCTTCGATGTCAGTCGCGAATTGTAGGAGCTCTTCTTGAGTAATGGTGTATGAACCGTCTTCTTCAATGGTTATCGCCACATCAGCAGAAACAATTGGCGCGTCGTTAACTGGGTCAACGGTTAAGCCTAAGTTAGCGGCAATTGGTGTGTCGCCATCGCTGATGCTGTAGGCAACATCGATGTAGCCATTGAAGTTTTCGCTTGGAGTGATTGAGAACGTGCCATCGCCATTGTCGACAATCGTTGCATCGTCGCCCACTAAGGTTAAGTCGGAAGCGACAAGGTCATCGCCCTCAATATCAGCGGCATTCGCAAGTAACTGCTCCTGCGTGATAGTGATGACATTATCTTCATCAACGTTCGCATAAACATCAGATGTCGTTGGCAAGTCGTTGACTGGGTTTACCGTCAGATCGGCGTTCGCCACAATCGACTCGGTGCCGTCCGAAATATCAAAGCTTAGGTCGATATCGCCATTGAAGTTCGCATCTGGCGTTACCGTAAAGGTGCCATCGCCATTATCAACAACGGTTGCATTATCGCCTGCGCTTAAGTTGCTTGCGGTCAGATCATCGCCATCCACATCAGATGCTTGAGACAGCAACTGCTCTTGAGTCAGAGTAATCGAACCATCTTCATCAATGCTGTATGCCAAGTCACCCGATACTGGTGGATCATTAATTGGAAGAACATCAATACTTGCGCTGGTGGCTACTGTCGCACCGTCTTCATCTGTCACCACTACATCGAGGCTAACATCGCCATCGAAGTTTGCGTTCGGTGCAAAGCTGAATGTGCCGTTGCCGTTGTCAGTAAAGATACCGTCAGCGCCTGTGTAAGTAACACTATCAATCGCCACTTCACCTTCAATATCAGAAGAGTTCGCCAACAGTTGCTCTGCACTGATGGTGATAACTTCATCTTCGTTGACTGAGTAGCTGGTTGAGCCTGCGATTGGCGGATCGTTCACCTCAAGTACGGTGATTCCCGCGGTGGTCGCTTCTGTTGCCCCTTCTTCATCGGTAACAACAACCGCTAAGCTCACATCACCATTGAAGTTCTCGTTTGGCGAGAAGGTGTAAGTGCCGTCACCGTTGTCTTCGAACACACCGTCACTGCCAGTGTAAGTCACGCTATCAATCGCAACCTCACCTTCAATATCTGAAGAGTTGGCTAATAGCTGTTCGTTACTGATCGTGATTGAGTTGTCTTCATGCACAGTGTAAGACGTGCTACCCGCCACTGGTGGATCGTTCTCAGGCGTCACGCTCACATCAATGTTGGCTTGAACCGTATCCGTGCCATCTGACACATCAAAGCTGAAGTTCACATCACCATTGAAGTTCTCGTTTGGCGCAAAGCTGTAGCTTCCGTCACCATTGTCGGTAAGCACACCATCAGCACCCGTGTATGTCACACCTTCGACTGTTAGGTCATCACCTTCAACATCCGTTGCACCTGTTAGCAGGTCAGCGTCAGAGAAGTTAAGAACCCCATCTTCACCAATAGTGAATGCTTGGTCTTGTAGCTCTGGCGCATCATTGACAGGTGTTACCGTCAAGTCTAGGCCTGCAGCAACCATGTCTTCCCCATCGGTTACATCGTAACTAAATTCGATATTACCGTTGAAGTTTTCACTCGGTGTAATGGTGAAGCTGCCATCGTCGTTCATTTGAACGGTCGCATTTTCATCATTGGTAGTTAGGTTGATTGCTGATAGGTCATCACCATCAATGTCAACAGCGTGCTCTAGCAACTGCTCTTGAGTTAGCGTGATGCTGTTATCTTCGGCTGTCACGGCACTGATATCACCATCAACTTCTGGAGCATCGTTCGCTGGCGAAATGTGAATCGTCACATCTTGTGTTGCCGTTGCGGTGGTGCCCGTATCAACATCAGTCGACGTCGCATTCACGGTTAGAACCACATCCCCATTGAAGTCACCTGAAGGGATAAACTCTAGCCCTTCTAGCTCACCTGGTTGCAATGACCATGTACCATCACCGTTATCAGTACCTGCAGAAAGCGAGCTGCCTTCCGGCACATCTTCAATCAAAATAGCAAGGTTTTCTGAACCATCGGTATCGGTTAGAGCGGCATCAATATCGAGTGGTACAGGTGTATCTTCGGTACCAATGATTTGGTAATCCGCGTCAGACACTGTGATTTCGATGTTGTCGATACCAAACGACTCATCACTCACACCTTGGTTCAAGGTTGAACCGAAGCCTAACTCAAGTTGGCCGTCTTCAACGGGTACCGTTAGGTTGATTTGGTGCGCTTGGTCGTTCCAACCGCTGAAGCCTTCACCTTGCGACACGCCGTGAACAACTTCACCCACTTCATTGCCCGCTGAATCGTACAATGTTGTAGTGCCATCTTGAGTTTGGAACGCCGAGTTGTCTAACGAAGTTAGCTCTTCGCCGCCGACAAAGATTTGGAATGACTCACCATCCCAAGAATCAATTTCGTAGAAACTGAACGAGATATTAACTTCGCTCACATCACTTGGAATGTCGTAAGTTTTGCTGACTGCTTCATCGCCACCAGTGCCACCAATACGACCTAGCATGTCACCTGATTCGAAGCCTTGTGAGCTTTCAGTACCGGTATTCCAACCGTTTGATCCAGACTCGAAGTTGTCTGACGCAATCACTAGGTCAGACGCAATCGACAGCTCTGGCATATCAACCACAGATTGAACATCAATTGTCGCTTCTGCTGGTACTGTCGCTGTACCGTCATTCACGTCGAACGTCACATTTACATTGCCGTCGAAGTTTTCATTCGGTGCGAATGTGTAAGTACCGTCGCCGTTATCAACCAAAGTACCGCTATCTGAAGCCACATTTTCAACCGATAGGTTATCGCCATCAATGTCGCCCGCATTTTGCAGCAGTTGCTCTTCTGTGAAGGTAAAGCTGGTGTCTTCTTGAGTCACAAATTGTGGCTCACCTACTGTTGGCAAGTCATTAACTGGGTTAACCGTTAGGTCAGCTGTTGCTTGAAGCGTCGCATCACCATCGGTAATGTCGAAGTTCAAATCAATGTCGCCATTGAAGTTCGCATCTGGCGTGATAGTGAAACTACCATCATCGTTTGCAGTAACTGTCGCATCACCACCAACGGTCAGGTTAGCCGCTGTTAAGTCATCGCCGTCAACATCGCTCGCTTGAGCAAGTAATTGCTCTTGGCTCAAGGTAATTGAACCATCTTCGTCCACGCTGTACGCCAAGTCGCCCGATACCGGAGCATCGTTAACAGGCAGAACATCAATGCTTGCGTTGGTCGCTACGGTTGCGCCGTCTTCATCAGTAACGACAACATCAAGGCTTACATCGCCATCGAAGTTAGCGTTAGGTGCGAAGCTGAATGTTCCGTCACCATTGTCGGTAAAGATACCGTCTGAACCTGTGTAGTTAACGCTATCAATCGCCACTTCACCTTCGATATCAGAAGCATTCGCCAACAGTTGCTCTGAACTGATGGTTATAACTTCATCTTCGCTGACTGAATAGCTGGTTGAGCCTGCGATTGGTGGATCGTTCACCTCAAGTACAGTAATACCCGCGGTGGTCGCTTCAGTTGCGCCCTCTTCATCAGTAATGACAACATCAAGGCTAACTTCGCCGTTGAAGTTTTCGTTTGGCGAGAAGGTGTAAGTACCGTCACCATTGTCTTCAAAAACACCATCAGCGCCAGTGTAAGTCACGCTATCGACTGCCACATCACCTTCAATGTCCGAAGAGTTAGCAAGTAACTGTTCGTCGCTGATGGTAATTGAGTTGTCTTCATGAACGGTGTAAGACGTGCTACCTGCAACAGGTGGATCGTTCTCTGGTGTCACGCTGACATCAATGTTGGCTTGAACCGTATCCGTGCCATCTGACACATCAAAGCTAAAGTTCACATCACCATTGAAGTTCTCATTTGGCGCAAAGCTGTAGCTTCCGTCGCCATTATCAGTAAGAACACCGTCCGCACCTGTGTAAGTCACGCCTTCAACCGATAGGTCATCCCCATCAATGTCGGTCGCACCTGTTAGCAAGTCTTCATCTGTGAAGTTCAAGATGCCATCTTCGCCAATGCTGAACGTTTGATCTTGTGGTTGTGGAAGGTCATTAACTGGATTAACGGTTAGGTCAGCCGTCGCAACCAGCGTATCTGTACCGTCGCTAATGTCGAACGTTAGGTCAATGTCACCATTGAAGTTCGCATCTGGCGTAATGGTAAAGCTGCCGTCATCGTTAGCAACAACCGTCGCGTCTCCATCAACAATCAAGTTAGAAGCAGTCAGGTCGTCGCCATCTACATCGCTTGCTTGAGAAAGAAGCTGCTCTTGGCTCAAGGTAATCGAACCGTCTTCCTCTACGCTGTATGCCAAGTCTCCTGATACTGGAACATCATTGATTGGCAGGACATCAACCGTAATATGAGTATCAACTTGAGCGCCGTCTTCATCTTGAATGGTCACATCCAACTGCACTTGGCCGTTGAAGTTTTCATTCGGAGCGAAGCTACATGTACCGTCACCATTGATTGAGAAGATACCGTCTGGGCCATCGTAGTTGATCTCAACAAGCTCAACATCACCTTCAATATCAGAAGCGTTCAGCAGAACTTGAGACTCATTGAAAGTCAGTACTGAATCTTCATCGATGGTGTATGACGTTGGGCCAGCAACTGGCGGATCGTTCACTTCTAGAACCGTAATGCCCGCTGTAGTCGATACGGCTGCATCGTCTTCATCCACAACAACCACATCAAGGCTAACTTCGCCATTGAAGTTCTCGTTTGGAGAGAAGGTATATGTGCCGTCACCGTTGATTTCTAGAACACCGTCACTACCACTGTAAGTCACGCTATCAATCGCCACTTCACCTTCGATATCCGAAGAGTTCGCTAGCAGTTGTTCGTTACTGATTGTAATAGAGTTGTCTTCATGAACCGTGTAAGACGTACTACCCGCAACCGGAGGGTCATTCTCTGGCGTAATGTTCACATCAATGTTAGCGGTTACCGTATCGGTACCATCTGATACATTGAACGAGAAGTTCACATCGCCATTGAAGTTTTCGTTTGGCGCGAAGCTGTATGTGCCATCGCCATTGTCGGTTAGGACACCATCTGCGCCAGTGTAAGTTACACCTTCAACACTTAGGTCGTCCCCTTCAATGTCCGTTGCACCTGTTAATAGGTCTTGGTCATTGAAGGTTAACACGCCATCTTCGCCGACTGTGAATGCCTGGTCTTGTGCTTCTGGACCATCGTTCACTGGTGAAACCGTTAGCTCTAGGTTGGTAGAGACAACATCATCACCATCAGACACATCAAACGTAAAGTTAACATCGCCATTGAAATCAGCTTCTGGCGTTAATGTGTACGTTCCATCACCGTTATCGGTAATCGTAACGCTCTCATCATCGGTTGCTAAATTCAGAGCCGTCAGCTGATCGCCATCGAGATCACGAGCATTAGCTAACAAGTCTTCTTGCGTAATGGTGATAGAACCATCTTCTTCTACTGTTGCTGCAACAGGCAGCGCTTCAGGTGCGTGCTCAATGTGCGCGCCTGTCGCGTTAATGTAGATGGTTTGAGAGACCGTTTCAGAATCATCATTCGATAGCTCTGTTGCGGTTGCAGTTACATGAACTTCAAGCTGTTCGTTGAAGTCTTCTGGTAACTGGATTTGTAGTGAATTTTCGATAGCCGTTGTCGGTAAGTTCACCGTACCATCAGGGCCAACGGTCACTTCACCGCTGTAGATTTGGCTGTTCACTTCACCCACATCGATTGTGAAGTTGAAATCTGTGTAGTCAGCATCACCGCCGCCATACAAATCTTCAAAGCCGTAAACCAGCTCGCCGTCTTCATTAACCGTAGTGCGAGTATGTTCGATACCATCTTGGTTTAGCTGAGAGCTTGAACCACCATGGAAGATCGCGTCACCATTCTGGCCTTGAACCACGGTCTCAGTGCCATCTGCCGCAACAAAGACAAGTTGAGGATCAACCGTATCCATGTTCGCAGGCGAACCATCCTCAGCACGGAACTCGTACTGACCGTCTTGCATCGCATCAAAGTCGTTGTGCTGATGTCCGTTTGGAATTAAGAACAGGTTAAAGCTCTCACCTTCCTCGACTTGGAAGCTGAACTGATCTTGTCCAGGGACAAGGTCACCGCCGCCACCCACTTGTGATGCATTCTCGTAGACAACTTCAACACCTGTGATGTTGCCGTCTTCATCGACTTTGTAGTAACCCGCTGCGTTTTGGTATCCCGCGGTTTCGCCTTCAAACGTTACTGTGATTTCAGTATCGTTGTAACTGGTGATACCGTTTTCTTGGTCATTCAGAACGCCTTCGTTATCGTATTGGATAACCGACCCTTCTGGTACACCATCTACTGTTACCGTCAGTGTTTCTGATAGATCTTGGTCTACTAGCGCAGCCGCAATATTAAGCTCAACAATGCCGCCGGGCTCAACCAAAATAGCTTGGTCATCAACGTTAACGCCGTCGCCATCGGTTATCACAAGATCCGGCGCATCCGCGACTGCTTCAATATGAACGTTAAGGTCTTGTTCAACCTCATCCGTACCGTCTGTTACCGTAAAGCTGAACTGCAGATCACCACTGAAGTGCTCTTCAGGAACGAAGCTGAACGTGCCGTCACCATTGTCGGTGACTGTGCCTTCATCACCAGAGTAATTGATGCTAGTAACGCTTAGGTCGTCGCCATCAATATCAATCGCACCACTCAACAGATCTTCTTGAGTGAACAGGATGCTGCCATCCTCTTCGATGTGGTACATGCCTGGGGCAACAATTGGAATGTCATTCACCGGATTCACGGTCAATGTCATATCATTAGACGTGCTCAGCTCACCATCGCTCACCTCATAAGTGAATGCAATATCACCGTTGAAGTTTTCAGAAGGTGTCACTGTGTACGTGCCATCACCATTGTCTACAATGCTGGCGTTCGGATCATTGGTTTCAAGCGAAGAAGCAAATAGCTCATCGCCATCTTGGTCGCTCGCGTTCTCCAACAGCATTTCTTGTGTAACGAGGATTGAACCATCTTCGTCGACATCTGCCACCATCGGTGTCGCTTCTGGCGCATCGTTGACGAACTCAACTTTTAGGTCGATGTTTGCGGCAACCACATCAGTGCCATCGCTCACATCAAACGCTAAGTCAACATTACCGAAGAAGCCTTGCTCTGGTGTTAATGTGTATGTTCCGTCACCATTGTCTGTGACTTCTACCGTGTCGCTTGCGCTCGTTACATTCACAACTGACAGTTCATCACCTTCAACGTCTGTCGCTTGTGCTAATAGTTCAGCTTCGGTAATGGTAATCGCTTGACCGTCTTCCGTAGTGAAAGACATGTCAGGCACGTCTGGAGCATCGTTGATAGGGTTTACGGTTAGGTTGAGGTCAGCCGCAACAGTTTCGATCGCGTCAGTGACATCATAAGTAAACTCAATCTCACCAAAGAAATCTGCACTTGGTGTAATAGTGAAGCTACCGTCTGGGTTTTCTACAACAACCGCATTTGGATCGTTGGTCGCTAAGTTAACGGCTTCAAGGTTGTCGCCATCGACATCCGTCGCATTCGCTAACAGATCCTCTTGAGTGATAGTGATTGAACCATCTTCATCAACAGCGGCTTCAATTGGACCACCAACCTCTGGGCCTTCATTGACAATTTCAACGTCAACTCTTGCTGTACTTGGTGCGCTTGCTTGGCCATCACTGATATCGAAAGTCAGATTCACTTCACCGTAGAAGTCTTCTGCAGGTTCGAAGGTAAAGGTATTATCACCGTTATCCGTTAACGTACCTTGCGTTTGGTCTGCAAGTAATAGGTTTTCGACATGAAGAATGTCGCCATCAACATCGGTAGCACCAGACAATAGGTCTTTCGCTTCGATGATCATGGAGCCGTTTTCAAGCATTTGGGTGTGCAATGGTTCACCCGGAACCGGCACATCATTGACTGGTACGACCGTTAGGTCTAGATGCGTTGCAACTTCATCAGTTCCATCAAACACCTTGTAGTCGATGTCGATTTCACCATTGAAGTTTTCATTCGGCATGAAGGTAAACGTACCATCGCCGTTATCAACTAGCTCACCGTTATCACCACCGTAAGTGATGTCAGAAATAGACAGCGTATCGCCTTCCACATCTGTGGTGTTCGCTAGCAAGTCATCTGCACTGAACGTGATACCTTCATCTTCATCTGTCGATAGAACAATCGGGCCAGAAACGATTGGCGCATCATTTACTGATTCGAAATTGATATTGATGATATTGCTGTCTGTCAGCTCACCATCGGTAACTTGGTAACCAAGTTCGATTTCACCATGGAAGTTTTCATCCGGTGTTACCGTCCAAGTGCCATCACCATTATCGGTGAGTGTTGCATGCTCTGAGTTTTCACCCACTAGCTCTAGATTTTCAATATCAAGGTCGTCGCCATCAATATCAGATGCTTGCGCCAGTAGTTGCTCTTCGGTAATCACAACCGAAGCAAACTGGGCAGAACCATCGGTATCGACAGTAATATTCGGAAGATCAGCCGTTAACTCGATTTCGTTGTCACCCGCATGGATATTCAACTCAACCGTTTCAGTAATCTCTGAACCATCTACACCAATCGATGTAAACACCGCTTCATCATGACAAGTTTGTGACACTGTCATGTTTTGAACCACGTAAGTACCATTACCTTGCACGGTACCAAGCTCAAAGTAGGACACTGGTTGATCAACCGTTAGCGTGTAATCTGTCTCGAAAGTACCACGGTCTTCTTTGTGGTAAGTCATCGAGTCAATTAGGTCGCCATCCTCATTGAACGCTTTGATTTCTACTTCTGTAAAGTGACGAGACTCTTCCATGAACCAGCCACCCAAACCATCTAGGTGGAAACTGATTTCATTGATGTCTTGACCTTCAACTGAAACCGTCAGTTTCTCATCACCACTTAAGCCTTGGCGGTCAGTATCACCGATACCATGACCAATGTGGGTGTTGCCATTCCAGGCACCAAGAGGGTCATCGTTACTTTGAACAGTTACCGTTAAGTCACCATCTGAGAACTCACGCGTATAAGGGTCAACTTCTGTACCCCAATCATCCACACTCGCGTTATCGTCAAACGTACCGATTTGTGTGGTGTGTGTACCTTCAGCAAGAGCATCTTCACTTGGAACAAAGCGCACTTCGGTATCTGCAGGAACTTCTTGTCCTACTTCCAGTACCACCCATTCGTCATTCACATTTGCTTCAATGATGCCGTTTTCTGGCGCTTGGTCTAAACGTAGTGCTGGTTCTTCACGAAGTGTCACACCAACTGTTTGGTCTTCTTGCGCTTGGATGAAGATTTCATCGCCCGCTTCTGGCGCATCGTTGACAGGGTTAACCGTCAAGTCGAGTGTCGTCAGAACTTCATTCTCACCATCACTGATGCTGTATGTGAAGTCCAACTCGCCATTGAAGTTTTCTGTGTGCGTAATAGTGAATGAACCATCGTCATTAGTAACAATTGTCGCATCTGGATCGTTGGTTTGTAGGTTAGATGCCGTTAACTCATCACCTTCAACATCGGTCGCATTAGCGAGTAACTGCTCTTGAGTAATGGTGATTGAATTATCTTCATCGACTTCAGCCTGAATGCCCGAAGTTTCAGGTCCGTCATTCACAGCGATAACATCGATGCCAGCGGTTGTGGTTGCGGTTGCACCGTCTTCGTCAACGACAACAACGTCTAGTGAAATATCACCATCGAAGTTTTCATTTGGCGTAAAGGTGTAAGTACCATTGCCATTATCAACAAATGAGCCGTCATCACCGGAGTACGATACTCCAGACAGTGAAACATCGCCTTCTACATCGGAAGAGTTTGCCAATAATTGCTCATCACTGATCGTGATTTGCCCATCTTCTTGAACTGTGTAAGATGTCGAGCCCGCTACCGGTGGATCATTCTCAGGCGTTACGCTGACATCAATAACAGCTGATGTTGAATCAGTACCGTCAGAGACATCGAATGAGAATTGAACATCACCATTGAAGTTCTCGTTTGGAGCAAAGCTGTATGTGCCGTCGCCATTATCGCTAAGAACACCATCTGCACCTGTGTAGAGCACGTTTTCAATCGACAGTTCATCACCATCAATATCCGACGCGCCTGCAAGCAGGTCTGCATCGGTGAAGAGTAACGTACCGTCTTCTTCAATCGTGAACTGTTGATCTTGCGCTTGTGGCAAGTCATTAACCGGATTCACGGTAATGTCTAGGCCAACTTGAACTGAACCACCATCGTTATCGATGATATCGAAGTTCAGATCTAGGTCACCGTTGTAATCTGCGTTCGGTGTGATGGTGTAGCTGCCATCATCATTGTGTTGGATGGTCGCATTTTCATCAGTAGATAGATTGATAGCTTCTAAGTTATCGCTATCGATATCACCTGCTCTTGCTAGCAATTGCTCTTGGCTTAGCGTGATGGAGCTATCTTCATTGATGGTGTAAGCCAAATCGCCCGATACTGGCGCATCATTGATTGGCAATACATCAACGTTAATGTGTGTTTCAACCGTTGCGCCATCTTCATCTTGAATGGTCACACCCAGTTGAACCTGACCATTGAAGTTTTCGTTGGGTGCAAAGCTGCATGTACCATCACCATTTACAGTGAAGATACCGTCAGAGCCATCGTAGTTAATGCCAACAAGTTCTACATCGCCTTCGATATCCGAAGCATTCACAAGAATCTGAGATTCACTGAACGTCAGAACCGAATCTTCGTCAATGGTGTATGACGTTGGACCCGCAACTGGTGGATCGTTCACTTCAAGAACGGTAATACCTGCTGTGGTTTCATCAATTGCACCTTCTTCATCTGCAACAATCACATCAAGGCTGATATCACCGCTGAAGTTTTCATTAGGAAGGAAGGTATAGCTGCCATCGCCGTTATCTTGGAACACACCATCAGTGCCACTGTAAGTCACAGTATCAACCGACACCGCACCTTCAATATCCGAAGAGTTAGCTAGCAACTGTTCATCAGAAATTGTGATGGCATTGTCTTCATTGACCATGTATGAGGTTGAACCCGCAACTGGCGGATCGTTCTCAGGAGTCACACTCACATCAATGTTAGCGCTAACGGTTTCTGTGCCATCAGACACATCGAAACTGAAGTTCACATCGCCATTGAAGTTTTCATTTGGCGCAAAGGTATAAGTACCATCACCGTGGTCGGTCAGTACGCCATCACCACCTGTATAGCTAATACCTTCAACGGTTAAGTCGTCGCCATCAATATCGGTGGCACCGGTAAGTAAGTCGGCGTCTGTAAATTGAAGCGTACCGTCTTCTGCGATACTGAATTGTTGGTCTTGAGGAACCGGCAAGTCATTAACTGGGTTAACAGTAAGATCGGCGGTTGCTTGAACCGTGTCAGTACCGTCAGTGATGTTGAATTGAATATCAATGTCACCGTTGAAGTTTTCATCTGGCGTAATCGTGAAACTGCCGTCATCGTTAGCTACAACCGTCGCATCACCACCAACTGTTAAGTCACTTGCGGTTAGATCTTCGCCTTCTACATCGGACGCTTGAGACAACAGCTGATCTTGGCTCAGTGTGATTGAACCATCTTCGTTAACGTTGTAAGCCAAATCACCAGACACTGGCGCATCATTGATTGGTAATACGTCAACATTGATGACGGTTTCCACTTCTGCACCATCTTCATCACGAATGGTGACATCAAGCTGAACTTGGCCATTAAAGTTCTCATTTGGAGCGAAGCTGCAAGTGCCGTCACCATTTACTGAGAAGATACCCTCAGGGCCATCGTAGCTAATACCAACAAGATCAACATCCCCTTCTACATCTGAGGCGTTAAGCAACACTTGAGACTCACTGAAGGTAAGTACTGAGTCTTCATCAATGGTGTAAGACGTAGGGCCTGCAACCGGCGGATCGTTCACTTCAAGAACATTGATGCCCGCGGTCGTTGAGTCGGTCGCACCATCTTCATCAGCAACAACCACATCCAGTGCAATTTCACCGCTGAAGTTCTCATTTGGCGAGAAGGTGTAAGTGCCGTTACCATTGATTTCGAGGACACCGTCGCTACCAGAGTAAGTCACGCTGTCTATCGATACATCACCTTCAATATCTGAAGATGTTGCCAATAGTTGTGCATCAGAAATGGTAATCGAATTATCTTCATTCACCGTGTAGGACGTTAAGCCCGCAACAGGCGGATCGTTCTCAGGAGTCACGCTAACATCAATGTTTGCAGACACGGTATCGGTACCGTCTGACACATCGAAGCTAAAGCTCACATCACCATTGAAGTTTTCGTTTGGAGCAAAGCTATATGATCCCTCACCCAAGTCAGTCAGTACGCCATCAGTGCCTTCATAAGTGATGCCCTCAACCGTCAGGTTATCACCTTCAACGTCTGTCGCGCCTGTAAGCAGATCCGCGTCTGTGAACTGTAAAGTACCGTCTTCTGCAATACTGAACTGTTGATCTTGAGGGACTGGCAGGTCGTTAACTGGGTTAACCGTTAGGTCAGCTGATGCTTGAACCGTATTGGTGCCATCAGAGATATCGAAACTGATATCAATGTCGCCATTGAAGTTCTCATCTGGCGTGATGGTGAAACTGCCATCATCGTTAGCTACAACCGTCGCATCACCACCAACCGTTAGGCCGCTAGCAGTAAGGTCATCGCCTTCAACATCTGACGCTTGCGATAGCAATTGCTCTTGGCTTAAACGGATAGAACCGTCTTCATCGATTGAGTACGCTAAGTCACCAGACACTGGCGCATCATCAACCGCTGTAACACTCACATCGATGTTGGCAGAGACCGTATCGGTGCCATCTGACACATCGAAGCCGAAGTTTACGTCACCATTGAAGTTTTCATTTGGTGCGAAGGTGTATGTGCCATTACCGTTGTCGGTAAGAATACCGTCGCCACCGTCGTAGGTCACACTTTCAAT